>JAEINL010000008.1 GCA_016342655.1 Sphaerochaeta sp.
TCATCATATCCTCCAACGATTATCATTGTCGGATATTGTTCATGATCTTTGTAGGGGGCTCGAATTTACGCTTACTTCCTGAACGGCATGCATTCTCACCCGAGATAGATACCGACGACATGAAACCAAAACAAAAGGCAAAAAAGACGAAGATTCCGACAAGCCATCCCTGGAGCTTTGAAAAACAGATGAAGTTCAGGGAAAGCGATGCCCTGATGAAAAAGCTCGAACCGTACTACAAGAGTCGGGACGAGTACAGATACACTTAAAGCTTACGCTTAAAACAAATGGACTTTCTCTCTAGCAGCGTTCCGGAAGGAGCGCCGCTTCTCACACTTTCTGAAAAGCATTTTTTTCCAAACAGAGGATTCGTTTGTATAAAATCTTAAAAAATCGACAAAAAAAGCCAAAAAACCAAAAAGCAGAGAGAAAAAATCTTTTTTATTCTAGAATATTGATAAAAAAACCTTTCTATTAGAGAGAAAAACTTAAAACACATTATCGCATCCGCTTGACATCCCTTTTGCCTTCACAATCCTTTTCCGACTAGATAATTGTGTGCTACAATAGCTTTGAGGTGTGCCATGAAAACCATTTTTACAAGAATTCAAGAAGGAGAGATCCCTTCTGTTATAGTACATAAGGATGCACTTTGTACCGTTATCTTGGATATCCAGCCAGTACATAAGGGGCATCTTCTGGTCATTTCCCAGGAACCCTATCCCACGTTCAGCGAGTGCCCCCTACCGACATTGAACCATCTTATGGATATCGCACAACAGGCAGACAGGAAATTACGCTCTGTTTTGGACTGTGATGGAACCAATCTGATAATAAACAATGGAGCCGCAAGCGGACAGGAAGTACCCCATCTTCACATCCATATCATTCCCCGTTACACAGATGACGGGCAGAAGTTTGGATTCACCAAAAAGACCTATGCTGAGGGCGAAATGGCCAAGTATGGGAAAAAACTGGAGTTCTGACTATGAAAGCATGTCACCACTGCCATACGGTAGTAGAAACCCTGCAAACAATAGGAACACATACCATCTGTCCACACTGCGAAAGATCTCTGCACAGCTGTTACAACTGCAGGTTTTACAGCCCTGGGGCCTATCATGACTGTCTCGAGGGGATAGATGAGGTCATTGAAGAAAAACAAGAAGCTAACTTTTGTGATTTCTTTATGCTAGGTGAAGACAACCCAGAGGAAGATCGTAAAAAAGCAGATGCAAAAAAACGGGCGGAAGCCTTTTTCACCACCTAAGGAACTGAGCATGAACAGACGACGTATCACCATAGTGCTGTGCACCATTTTGCTTCTCTTCCTTATGGGTTGTCAGACCTACACTGCAGCCAAGGGGAAAGCAGCCATTCAACCCACTGTTTCTGTTTCCGATGAGAAAACCATCACCAAGTACTCCGTCCTACAAGAGGAAAAAGAGGCCTTGCTGAGAGAGAAAGCCCTGCAGGAACAACAAGAGCAAACTGCACTTGTTGAACAGCAACAAGCAGAGAGGGATAAGAAAATTACCTTCCTCACAGAGAGGGAACAGGAACTTGAAAGTTCCTTGACCACTTTGAACAGTCGTCTGAAAGAGGCAACCAAAGAAAACCAACAGCTTGTTGACTCCCTTACTGAGCTATCCTTGGAAAAGGAAGAGATACTACTGGATACCCAATTATCGTCCCAAGAGAGTGCACAGCGTATTGAACAGCTGAATGCACAAAATGCAGAACGCATTGAAGAACTGAAGCAGCAAAACACACAGCTTGCAAGCGAGATGGTTGAACTGCAAAGCCTTATAGAAGAGAACAAGTCTCTCCAACAGGAGCAAAAAGCTGAAACGCTTCGCCTCGAGCAGGAGCAAGAAGCCCTGCTATCAGAGCAAGAAAGCCAGAGGGATGCTACGTATCAGGAGCTCAGCGGTGAAAGTGAGGCTCTTGCCTCTGAAAATCTCACGCTCCAAGCCCAGCTTGAAGCACTGAAACAACAGAATGTACAACTTACCAGCGAGATGGTTGGACTGCAAAGCCTTATAGAAGAGAACAAGTCTCTCCAGCAGGAGCAAATAACTGAAAGGCTTCACCTCGAGCAGGAGCAAGAAGCCCTGCTATCAGAACAAGAAAGCCAGAGGGATGCTACGTATCAGGAGCTCAGCGGTGAAAGAGAGGCTCTTGCCTCTGAAAATCTCACGCTCCAAGCCCAGCTTGAAGCACTGAAACAACAGAATGTACAACTTGCAAGCGAGATGGTTGAACTGCAAAGCCTACTTGAAGAAAATCAGGCTCTCCAACAGGAGCAAAAAGCCCTGCTATCAGAACAAGAAAGCCAAAGGGATGCTACGTATCAGGAGCTCAGCGGTGAAAGTGAGGCTCTTGCCTCTGAAAATCTCACGCTCCAAGCCCAGCTTGAAGCACTGAAACAACAGAATGTACAGCTTGCAAGCGAGATGGTTGAACTGCAAAGCCTTATTGAAGAGAACAAGTCTCTCCAGCAGGAGCAAGAAGCCCTGCTATCAGAACAAGAAAGCCAAAGGGATGCTACGTATCAGGGACTCAGTGATGAGCTTGAAACCCTAGCCTCTGAAAATCGAATGCTCAAAGCCCAGTTAGAAGAAAAGACGCTGACAATTGAAGAGAAAATCCGTCTTGAACAGTTGCGTAGCGATGAGGCAAAACGTCTGGAGCAGGAACGGCTGGCAAAGCGATTGGAACAGGAAGCCATAGAGAAGCGCATTGCCTCCCAATTGGAAGAAAAACGCATGGCACTGGAAAAAGAATGGAGACAGATCCCCGCTCTTAATCAGATCACTTACCCCAGACTCTACAAGACCGAGAAGCCTACATCCCTAGCCCAAGAGGGAGAGATGCTCCGGGTCTTGATGCTTCCCTTGGATGATGCACCATGGAAAGACAGCAAGATCGCCACAGAGGTTCATCAGAGCATACGAGACCTTGAGGTACCCATTGTCTTTGTCACAGGCCATATGGGAAATGTGATAGCCCTGGTCAAGGAGATGCGCTCTAATGCAGCCATCTTCAGCACAGGGGCCATCATAACCAGCTTCCCAATCCAGGATTTGAGCCCCTATGGTGCAGAAATCCAGTATCAGGAAAAGAAGAACATGCGTCTCCTAGTGGCAAACCTTCCCGAGTATCAGGTAGAGGAAGCTTTTGCTCGGAACGGTGGATGGCAAGCAACGCAAAAAAAGCTCTCAGAAAGCAGACTCAACCAACTGAGAGGAATGATAGGGGAAGGCTCTCTTACGGTAGCCACCCTGTTGGGGGCTTCCCTGTATGAGCCATCCTATCGGGACTGGAATACCTTCAGTCCTGTTGCCTATCGTCAGTTAGACTATCTGTGGCCACTCTCCGACTTCTTGGAGAACAAAGGGTTTTACGACACCTATAGGCTTACCCACTTCAGCGAAGCAACCAATGCAGGCAATACTCTTATCACTCCAACATGGAGTGAAAGGGTCGACTTCATCTACAGCAGAAAAATACTCCCCCTCGAGTCAGCAATGCTGACCATTGGGGGAGAGTCTGCTCCAGAGGAGAGCGGTGTCTCGCGTTTTGGTGTACTAGGGACCTTCCTCGTCCCCTGATCAGGACTTGTCCTGATCAGAACTTGGCTCTCCGACAACTTCAGCCTCACCCTCTATAGTTTGGCTGAACTGTCTGGTGAGTTTCCTCACATGCATCGACCAGACAAACATAGCTATACCTGAGGCAAGCAGTACCACCCCTACAAGCTTGAGAAGCAGGCCTCCTATCTGGGATGGGAAGGCAAAGAACAAGACCGCTAGCACGACAGAGAAGAGCGCTTCCGAAAGCAGTGGCGCTACACTGACATTGCCTTTGCGCAGGGAAAATGCCTGAAAAAGCAAAATGCATGCTGAAAGCAAGAGCTGTACTGCAAGAATATAAAGCAGGATGTGTGTGCTGAAATTCTTGGTGGAAAGTGAGAGAACAATCACCAAGACTCCAACACCGATGTTTACAAACCCCTTGATGATCAAGGCTCTTCTGTTGAGGGGTCCCAAGGTATAGATACGCAGGGAGAGAAGGGAGTTGATCCCTGTGATACCCATCCCCAGTCCTAGCAAGGCGACAAAGGCCTTTGCAAACGAATCCCCTTGGAACATCATGTAGACGCCAAGTAGCGACAGTATAGTTGCAATCACTGCAGTTGTGTTAAGATGTTTCTTCATAAAAGAATCTGCCATGACACACTCCTTTCTCTGGTATTATTTACAGATAACCCATTTTTCTTTATGGTACAGGGAGCAACAAAGCAAGTAAAGGAGTAGAGGCGCTAATGTACAGATATCTTTTTTTTGATGCTGACGGAACGCTTTTTGATTTCAATGAGGCAGAAAGCAGAGCATTTTACCAGATGGCTGCCAAGCTCGGCTTCAAGGCTTCGCCCGAACACCTGCAAATATATAAGGCCTGCAACGAAGCGTGCTGGAAAGCATTTGAGCGTTCTGAACTCACACAAGCAATCCTCAAGGTCAAACGCTTTGAAGACTTCTTCGCCTCGGAAGCCCTATCTCTTGATGCCACCATTGCAAGCAAGATCTACCAAGGGTACCTTTCAGAGCAGGGTATCCTCTATAAGGAGAGCCTGCCTCTTCTGGATGCTCTCATCGAGGGTGGGTATACCCTCTACCTTGCATCAAACGGCATCGCCGAAGTGCAGCGTGGGCGCCTTAAGCAGTCAGATACACTTAGATACTTCAAGGATATCTTCATCAGTGAAGAGATAGGAGCCCAGAAACCTGCTAGGCAGTTCTTCTCTGTCATGCTTGAAAAAGCGGGATTGGAAGAAAAAAAGAGCGAGTGCCTGATGATCGGCGACAGCCTCACCAGCGATATTCAAGGGGGGGCAACCTATGGCCTGGATACCGTCTGGCTCAACCTGGATGGTACGCACAAGAACGACACTTCCGTGCAGCCTACGTATGAAGTGCACAGCCTTTCTGAAATGCTCACTCTGTTCTCTAACGTAAACCCTCTACTTTCTTGAGCTCGACTTGGACTATTAGCAGGGTATTCGGATCAATAATCTGGGTCCCTTCCTCACCATAGCCTAGCTTGGGGTGGATCCAAAACTGATATTTCGAACCTTCACTCATAAGCTTCACCCCTTCGATAAAGCCGGGAACCCCGATAGCCTTCAGCTGGAAGCGGGAGGAATGGCCCCTCTCATAGGAGGAGTCCACCACCTGCCCATTGAGCAAGATCATCTGGTAATCAAGTTCGACCATCTGCTCGCCGGTGGGCTTGGCCCCCTGGCCTTCAATGAGAACCTTGTACTGCAACCCTGAGTCAGTCACCTTTACCCCCTTCTGATCCTTGTTGAGGGCAAGAAAAGACTCAGCACGCTCAAGGTTCTCACTTGCGAGGGCATTCTGCTCAATCTGAGCAATTTTCAACATCTTGCTCTGCACTTCAGACAGGACTCTGGACATCTCTTCCTGGGAAAAGAAGCCTGAACCTGTCTGGGCATCAAGTACCCCTTTGGCAAAGAATTCACTGTCAAGATTTTCAAAACCCTGCTGATTCAAGCTCGAGTAGAGCATATAGCCATAGGTATAACTAAAGCGCTCATCAAGGGAGACAGGCATAGGCTTGTCCTTGATCGAGTCAGTGACAACAATCTCAGGTTTTGTCTGGGTAACGGGGAGACTGGGGGTAGTCAGAACGGGGGTGGCCGGAATATTCACCACTGGCGGTTCTTCTGAAACTCCACAACTGATTAGCGAGAGCACCACGATACAAGACGAGATGCAAACACGAAATAAATTCTTCACGGCACAACCTTCCGCTGCAGGGGTTTTGCCTCCGGACACACCCTTATAGGACAAGGCGTGCATCAAGACTGGATCGTACTGTCATTCACCCCGAGATGACAGCAACAACCAGACGGAGACTTGCATACAGAAAACTGTAACGCACATATGGCGAAACGTCCAGCAAAACATTACAAATCACCACTTTGATGACATACTTATCGCACTATCGGGTAAATACACTCTTCCCCCTGCTGTCTATTGCCACGATGACAGGGAAATCCTCCACTTCCAGCTCCAAAAGAGCTTCCGGGCCCAAAGAAGCAAACGCAAGAGTTCTGACCTTCCTGACCGTCGAGGCATAGAGGGCTCCACACCCTCCGTACGCCTGCAGGTAGATGGCTCGGTTCTTAATGATGGAGGCTACCACCTCTTCACTTCGTGGCCCTTTGCCAACCATGACACGAAGCCCCTCATCCAGAAGACGGGGTGCGAACGGATCCATTCGGGCACTGGTGGTAGGACCGCAGGATCCTAGGGGAAACCCTTCGGGAGCCGGAGAAGGCCCCATGTAGTAGATGGCCTGCCCTTGTACCTTGAAGGGAAGCTGTTCGTGCCTCTCCAACAAGTCAATGAGTCTGCTATGAACCTGATCCCTTCCCACATAGAGCGTCCCACTGAGCAAGACCTGGTCAAAGGCATTGAGGGAGAGCAGGTCGCTTTCCTGTATCGGCAACTGAATCCTACGCATCCTCACCCTCCCAGACAATCTCAGCCTTGCGATCTGCCCAACAGTTGATGGAGACAGAGACCGGCATACCTGCTATGTGGGTAGGTTCTTCCTCGATTGCCACATGAAGGGCTGTGACCCTTCCCCCAAAACCACCTCCACCTATCCTGAGAGCCTGGACAGCTGTAAGAATATCCTCTTCAAGCTTGGCATAGGCAGGATCAGGATGCTCTGTACGCGCATCACGCAGCAGGGCGTGTTTGCTCAGATATGCAGAGCGTTCCATGGTACCTCCGATTCCCACACCGATAAAGATGGGAGGACAGGGCTTGCCCCCAGCAAGGCGCACAATATCACACACAGCCCCGATGACAGCCTTAGGGCCGCCTGTCGGGTTGAGCATCCTCACCGAACTGCAGTTCTCACTGCCAAAGCCCTTGAGCAATACCTGAATGGTGAGACCGTCGCCATCGACAAGGTTCCAATTGATGATGGGAGGAAGGTTATCCTGCGTGTTGTTCCGAGTAAAGACAGGATCACTGACTACCGAACACCTAAAGCAGGCCTTCTTGACAGCATCCAGGCAGCCCTCGTTGATGGCTTTTTCAATCATGGCTGGAATAAGGGGGCAGCTTCTGCCCAAGTCTACAAAGACTACAAACATGCCGGTATCCTGACACATAGGAAGCTTTTTCTTGTCTGCAATCTCCAGGTTTTGCAAGATGGCATCAAAAACGGACAGACTTGTATTGCTTGCCACATCAGAGGCATATCTTGCCTCTTCTTCCCTTCCCTGCCTGATGCAGAAAAGGACATCAGGCTTCAGCCTTACAACTGCATCCTGCAACGCTTCACTAATTTTCCTTGAGAGTGTCATCCTGTTCCACCTTCCAATTCGGGTCATATAACCATGGACGAGTCACAAAATAGTTGCCTGCGAGGTTGAGCAAGACCAGTGCGATGGCCAATCCAACCACCAGACCCATAAAATCAGCTGCAAGATCCATCCATTCGCGCGAACGCCCAAATAAGGGTTGGATCATCTCAACAGCAAAACCAAACAGGAGCCCAATACTCAAGGTCATGAGGATGGAAGGGCCTGCCCATGAGGTGAGATGGAGGGTTGAATGGCTATTTTTCCCATTCTTTCTGGTCTTCCCGGATCCCGGAATCTGCAACGTGGCAATGAACAAGGAGAAGCCCAGCCCTGCATAGGCGGCCATATGATCCCCCTTATCTGCAAAGGGAATCCAAGTGACATTAGGATAGCTCTCTTTGGGCATAAGCGAAAAATAGATAATAGCCAATACCACAAGGACAGTGAGGGCACTACCTACGATCCTGAGTATTGTCTGCAACGGAAGCCTGTCTCTCATGTCAAATCCCCTTGCCACACATCCCTCTCTTCCATCGTTTTCTCAAGAAGAGAAAGAAATGCGCTTTTGTCCAAAAATGTCCTTGGAGCTACCAACCTATGGTTAGGAGTCTCGCATAGTAGGCGTTCCACCACAATATCTTTTTCCAGATGCCTAAGAAGAAAAATGGTATTCTCCACATGTCTTCTTAGGGAGGCTACACTGACCTCACCTTGGGCATACCAGTCTTGGAGTCTTGTCCCTCCACAGACATGGAGGTTGTGAATCTTCACTGCCTCGCTGTTTGCCTTGTTTATCAAAGAGCATGTATGCTCAAAATCATGGCTAGTCTCAGACGGCAACCCTACAACTACATGAGTACAAACACCAATCCCGCGGGAATGTAACGCATTTGCACTACGAATATAACAAATGGCATCATGACCACGGCCTATTCGTTCTAAGGTGTCCTCATTTGCACTCTGAAGGCCCAGTTCCACCCAAACCTTGCTGACACGGCTCTTGTAGCTTTCAAGCAAGTCAAGCACTTCGTCTGTTATACAGTCCGGTCTGGTTGAGATGATCAGTTCTACAAAGGGGCCTTCCTCCAAGGCTGCATCATAGAGCGCTCTGAGGGTCTGGATCTCTGCATAGGTGTTAGTCCAGGCCTGGAAATACACACTAAACAGCTCTGTCTTATAGCGGCGCTTCAAGAAAGCGCGCCCGTGTGCTATCTGAGTTTGTATGGAAGAACAACGCTGTTCGATAGTGAGTGTTGCAGGTGGGGGGGCACTGCTGATTTTCTCATCGAAAGGACCAGAATGCGTATATACGCTCTCTTTTTTCCTCTGGTACATTGCAGAGGCACCGGTGCCGTCACAAAAGACACAGCCTCCCTGCCGGTTTTCGTCGCGGTTAGGGCAGGAGAAGCCTGCATCAAGGCCTATACGGTAGACGCGTTTGCCGTAGACGGATTCCAGGTGCTCAGTGTATCCCCTCCAATGTAACCGCATCAGAGAATCTCTATTGCCAAGGATACCTGGCCAAGGACACTCGCCCCAAGGCGCACGATGATATCCCCTAAAGGTGTCTGCAGTCCAAGGCCCATACTCAAGCCGGCATCGACCTCAGTTGGTGAGGAGAACCAGAAGCCAAGGGGATAGGGAAGAGCTTCATACAGGTCAAACGTGTCTGTCACAACCACCTTGGCTGAAACCTGCAAAAAGGAGTTGAATCCCAAAAAGTCTTCTATCCTATGCTGGTACAGTATACCAGCGAGGGCAATATCCCGTTTCAATGATCCTGCGCTATACCCTGGAAACGCACTTAGAGCCCCTAGGTCTACATAGGAGGAGAGCAGAGTATAGGGCATGCGCATCATCGCCAGATGGATGTCATACCCGAAAGAGCCTCTGTTACTGAGAGAAAAGCGTTGTCTCCAGGCAGCCTGTAGTCCGAATACCGGCCGTTCGGTCCTTCCTATCCTAGTCCAGAACTCCCCGCGTACCCCTGAGCTTGCAAAGGTCGATAGCTGCGTATCCCAGACTAACGAGGCATAGAGTGAAGGGACTGCAAAGAATAAGGGAGGATCCCACATGTCGTCAGCATCATAGAGCGATACCAGATCAACCAGACCTCCAAAATCCAACCTTCCATAATTAAGGAACTTGTAGTCCATGTTCAGGTCAACCCTGAAGCCTTTATCAAGGGCCACCACCCTCTCGCCATTTACCATGCTGTTAAGGGGGGTGAACCCACCTCCTTCATAGGTAAGGGAAAAATCCAGTTCCAAGGAGGTGTTCGGGGTGGTATAGAAAGGGTAGAGAACAGAGGCCTTCAGCTTGGAAGTCTGTCCAAGGGTGGCCAATATCTCCAAAGAAAAACTGGAGTCCCTCAGGTTGGATATACGCGCTTGCACACGGGCATCATACGAGAGCCAGAGATTCCCATTGGGCGTATTGTTAGAGAGGCCGGTACTGCCTGACAGGCCTAGACTGATATTGGATTCACTCTTCTGGAAAGACTGGATAAACACCACAAGATCACCTATACCTTCTCTGATATAGGCCATCTGGTAGGTAGCGGAACTCAGGCGGTAGTGCTTCTTGATGAGAGCTAGGGATTGGTTGAGTCTTAGTTTCGTCTCTTCGTCCAAAGGCCTCCCTAAAAACTCAGAAAAATGATCTTTTTGGGGGATGTCGGTAGAAGGGAAGAGTGACACATCGACCACCCTGATGTTGGCTATAACAGGGTCTGGCTTGAAAAGATAGGTTCCTGCCCTATCTTTCTCTTTGACTACGAGAGGACGGGAGAGGGCGATACGGGAGGCAAGTTCAGAAAACTCCTCTGCCTTTGCTTCGCAGGCCTTCTCCCCCGCTTTGATAATCTGTTCGCACTTCATGAAGTCGAGGGCAAGAATATTCGTTAGGGAGGGTAATATCAGAAGGTCGGCCAAATGATACTGGCTCTGAGATCCAATCTGGGTTACCAAGATTATGGTCTGCATGACCATGCTGGAAAGGGAACCCAACAGATTTTCTGCATCCTGGTCGGTAGTATTCACATCACTGGCAATGATGATGTCATAGCCAAGGTTCTTGGCCAGCTGTATTGGGAGATTGTCCACAAGGCCCCCGTCGACAGCATACCTGCCATCACCCTGGGGATAGGGGGTAAAGAGTATGGGAATGGAGATGCTTGACCGAACAGCTGTGACCAGCGAACCATCTTCGTAGATAATCTTCTCTCCTGTGACAACATTGGCACCGACGCATCGGAAGGGAGTTTCGAGGTCATCAAAATCAAGAGTATCGGGGAGCTTGGAAAAGACCGAGGCCAGCATTTCCATGACCTTCTGGTCGCCTAGCAACCCGGGAGAGGATCCAACACCACCCTTGTCAAACCCCAAGGAGAACACATTGCTATGGGTCGGCTCAAAGGCCTGTGTAATTTCATAGGAAGAAGAGAAAGTATTTTCTAAAAACATGCTGGAAAGATTGGGGGACTCAGCGAAGGCTCTGATCTCCTTGGGGCTGTAGCCAGCTGCATAAAGAGAGCCCACCAAGGCCCCCATACTAGTTCCCAACACCATATCGATGGGGATGCCATACCGCTCGACAGCTTCAAGCACTGCAATGTGTGCAAGACCTCTTGCCCCACCTCCCGACAGCACAAGGGCCACCGTAGGTCTTGAGGCAAACAAAGAGATGCTACATACGAGCACAACAAGCAAAGAAAACGCTCTCCTTTTCATGGTTATCCTAACTTTGTTCCTAGGAACGTACGGTTACCCGGTAGGAATGAAATCCAGTCCATCTCCTTACGTTTCTCTATCTGCAATCGATCGACCCAAAGCAGGCCTTCGCCGGTGGTGATGGCTATACCCTTTCCCTTCTGCTTAGACACAACTGTGCCAACTTCACTTCCTGGTGGTACAGGATCAGAACCTGCATCCTTGAGCAAACCAGCAACAGAAGTGATATAGAGCGTCTCACCCCCAAAGGTAGTATAGGCCTTTGGCCAAGGATTCATAGTTCTCACCAAAGCATGGATATCCTTTGCCCGAAGATTCCAGTCGATGAGGGCCATCTCGCGGGTAATGAGGGTGGTATAGGTGGGTTCTCCCTTTTGGGGGACAAAACAGGCAGTCCCTTGCCCTACGCTCCTCATCGCTTCTACTGCCAAGAGAGCAGCCTTATCCCTGACCAAGTCAGTCAGAGACTGGGTAGTCTCATCTCCTTGGAGTGCAAATTCCTCAGATAGCAACAGATCTCCGCTGTCCATTTCGGCTGCAATGCGTTGGATGCTTATGCCTGTTGTCCCATATTTGTTGAGAATTGCCCCCTGGATAGGGGAGGGGCCTCTCAGAAGAGGCAACAGTGAGGGGTGAATATTGAGCTTCTCCCCAAGAAAGAGAGATAAGAACCTAGGTCCGAACATCTTGCCATAGGCAAAGCAGACCAGGGTATCACACCCATAGGATGCAACCAAATCCCGCCCTTCTGTACGTAGGCTTTCGGGTTGCAGTACAGGAAGCCCAAGGGCAAGGGCCTCCTCCTTCACAGCAGAAGGGAGCAAGGTCTTTCCCCTTGATCCCATCTTGTCCGGGTTGGTGAGAACCGCACCCACTTCAAACTGTTCGGACAAGGCATGGAGAGTAGGCACCGCAATAGCGGCTGTCCCTGCAAACAGAATTCTCACCCCTTACGCCTCTTTTGTGAACGATTTTTCTTCTCATATGCTTTGACCATGCTCTCCCGATCTTCTGCGGTGAGGCGATCGATGAACAGGACTCCATTGAGATGGTCGTTCTCATGCTGGATGGCCCGTGCATGCAGGCCCTCAGCCTTGAAGGTAAATGCTTTTCCTTCAATATCCTGAGCCTGCACATGGACCCTTGCAGGACGCTCAACATCATGCCAGACACCGGGAATGGAAAGACAACCCTCTTCTGAGCAATCGGTCTCTATGGATGTCTCGAGTATCTGGGGGTTAATATATGCTCTTTTCTCCACTCCGTTGATGTTGATCACAAACAGACGCAACGATACTCCAACCTGTGGGGCGGCAAGACCGACGCCATCGGCTTCGGACATTGTTTCAAACATGGCATCGACAAGGACACGAAGCCCACTGTCGAATTTGGTAACTAGTTGGCACTTCTCTGTGAGTACCTCTTCTCCAAGGGTGTATATATCTAACATGGTAGATATATGATACCAACACAGGCACCCTCGGTCAACGCTACAACATTTGCAAAGGGTCTATATCGACCTCAATATAAACGCCTGAAGGGGAGCTGTAATGTTCAAGGACATGAGCTACCACCTTATGGGCAGAAGAGGCGTCCTCGCCCATCAACAACAGGTGGTGACGCCAGTTGGAGGCAATCTTCTCCAATGGGCATTCGCTGTTGCACAGCACAGAGGGAGAAGGCTTCCCCTTGTAGGATCTGATGGCCGCTTCAAATAGGCCCTCAAGCTTATCGGCTTCAGAAGAGACCTTCTCCTTGTTCCTGCCCCTGAGCACCAGGTTTATAAGACGGGTATGAGGAGGAAATCCTGTCTGTTTACGCATCGTGAGTTCCTGGTCAAAGAATGCATCCACCTCCCTATGCAGCGCATATTGGACCGCGGCATTGTCAGGATGGAAGGTCTGGATGATGACCTGGCCTTGGTCGTTATACCGACCTGCACGGCCAGAGACCTGCATCAAGAGTGAGAAAGTACGCTCTTGGGAGCGGAAATCAGGAATATTCATACCACTGTCAGCAAGCACGATACCAACCAGTTCTACCCCAGGGAAGTTAAGTCCCTTGGCAACCATCTGGGTCCCCAACAGGATATCAAGCTCTCCCTTGCGAAACCGGTCCAGGACCTCCTGCATATGCCCCTTGTCTTTGGCACTGTCGGTATCGAGGCGTTCTATAGATGCCTGGGGAAAAAACATACGTATATCCTGTTCGACCATCTCAGTACCGAACCCGCTGTAACCGACATCAAGGGAGTGGCACTCAGGACAGACTTGGATAGGCTTCCTGCGATAGCCGCAGTAGTGACAGACCATCTCACCCTTGCCTTGGTGGAAGGTAAGGGAAACCGAACAATGGGGGCACTGCATGTCGTAGCCGCAGCTCTTGCAATGAAAGAAATAGGAGAATCCCCTTCGGTTGAGAAAGAGGATTACCTGCTTCTTGCGGGCAAGGACAGCCTTGATCTCCTGCAACAGCCTCTTGCTGATAGTATGCTTCTCACCTTGCATATCCACCACACTGACCTTAGGAGGCACCCCGCCCCCTACCCGACTGTCCAGGCGTAGCTCTGCAACCTGACCTTTCTGTATCATGCTCCAGGCCTCAAGAGAGGGGGTGGCACTTCCCATGACAAGGACAGCCCCCTCTTCACGACAGCGTTGCTGGGCAACCTGACGTGCATGATAGCGTGGGGTGTTCCCACTCTTATAGCTGTTCTCATGCTCCTCATCGAGGATTATCATACCTAGGTTCTCAAACGGGGCAAAGACAGCGCTACGTGCACCAATGGCAAACAGTACCTCCCCGCTTTTTATACGCTTCCACTGCTTGAGGCGTTGGCTCGGGGTAAGGGCGGAGTGCAGGATGGCCACCTTGTTTGCAAACCTGTTGGTCACCTGCCTTGCTAGCTGGTGCGTGAGGGTAATCTCAGGCACCAGATAGATGACAGCTTTGCCCTGCTCTATCATGGCCTCGGTACAGCGCAGAAACACCTCACTCTTTCCGCTACCGGTTATTCCATAGAGATAGTACATGGAAGCCTTCCCTGCAAGGATGGCAGAGATGGCTTTTTGTTGGTCTGTCGAGAGGTTCATGACCTCACGTATCGTCTCATCATCCTCAACAGCCAAGGCCGGCGTACTGCTGTCCCGCCTTCCGCCGGGGATCATCATGCTCAAAGCCTCGCCTTGGCTACACAGGTAGAAGCGTGACATCCACAAGGCCAGGGAGACAGAGACCTCACCATACAGGCTCTCCTTGTCGATGACCCGTTTAATATCCTTAAGCTGGTAGGTAGCCTCAAAGCTGTCAGTCACACCAATGACGTAGCCTGTCATCTCCCGCTTGCCGAAAGGGACAACCACCCGCACCCCTACGATAACAAAGCTTTCCATCTCAACAGGTATCGCATACGTGAAACTCTGTTTGAGTGGAATATCGAGGACGAGATGTGCAAACTTGCTCATTTCGATTTCCCCTGAAGGGTAAGATTCAGAAAAGCTGCCACCTTCTTGATATCTTCCCAGACAGGGCGCTTGAGTTCCTCGTTGCGCAACACTGCCGCAGGATGGTAGGTAACCAGGACAGGAACCCCCTCATAGCGGTGAAAGCGCCCACGGAGCTTGCCTACCCCCTCGTCTGTATTGAGCAGGGCCTTGCTGGCAACGCCTCCTACCAAGAGGATGAGTTCAGGCTTGACTAGCTGGATCTGACGCTTCACAAAGGGAAGACATGAAAAGACCTCATCGGTATGCGGGTTTCGATTCTCAGGAGGACGGCACTTGACGATGTTTGCAAGATAGACATTGGTCTTTCGGGACAGACCGACAGGGGCCAGCCAGGTATCCAGATATTGCCCTGCCTTGCCGACAAAGGCACGCCCTGTGGCATCCTCATTTGAGCCCGGGCCCTCCCCGATTATCAGAAGGCGGGCAGGAAGGGCCCCCTCCCCAAAGACGGTGTGTGTACGGGTCTCACATAACGGGCAACGGGTGCACTCAGGGACCATACGCTGGAGCTGCTTCATGGTAGCCCCCTCTGGGGCGTCCTTGTCCAGAGGAAGAGGTAAGATTTCATCTATCAAGGAAGAAAAATCCATCTGGGGACTTGGGGTGACTTCTTTAGAGGTGATCAGAGCCTCTGCCTGATCGCAATAGGTCAAAAACTGTTGCAAGCCTTGGCCAAGGGCTTCTCTTTTCTCTTGGATATTACTCATGCTTTTGCTCCTCAAACCAGCCATACTCTTCACTGTCATATGATATTGCATAGAAGTACAGCCCCCAAGGAGGAGCTGTCCTTCCAGCACGCTTGCGGTCATGGCTTTCCAGGACCTCCTTAAATACAGACGCATCGAATCCCTTCTCAGCAAATTCCAGCATGGAACCTACCAGTGAACGGATCATCTTGTACAGGAAGGCATTGCCACTGATCGTGTAGGTCAGCACCTTAGACCCGAAGCGGTCCACCTCATAAGCCCAGTAGGATTCGTATATATCCCTCCATCGGCTCAAGGACTTGTCGCCTTTGGCTGTGAAGGTGGTAAAGTCATGTGTCCCCTGGATGTATACGGCATAGGCATTGAGCAGGTCAATATCGGAGAACTTGCGAACCTTTGCGACCTGCTTTACATCAAAGGGTGTCATCTCCTTCTCAAGCTTTATATAGTAGCGATACTTGCGCCCCATCGCGGTATATCGGGAGTGGAAGGTGCCATCGACCTCACGACTCTCCAATATCCTGATGTCAGAGGGTAGCATGCGGTTCAGTGCAATGGCAAAGACCTTTCCGTCAATCCTCTGGTTAAAGGTGTCGAAATGACAGACCTGCCCAAATGCATGAACCCCGCTATCGGTGCGGCCACTTCCGACCAGCTTGACCTTCTCGCCAATCATATTCTGGATCTCCTGCTCTATGCGCTCGGAAATCCCAATTCCATTTGTCTGTCTCTGCCACCCATTGTAGTGCTGACCATCATAGGCGACTGTCATGCGGATGCGTCTGATCCCCTCTTCCAGAGGCGCTAGTGGGGGCCTTCTCCAATCAGTTCGAGGCATCGGAATCCCCCTGCAATACTACTATGGCACTGGCTATCGGAGAATCGTGGGAAATGGAAAGGAGCACCATGCGATTCCCTACCAGGGTCTTTGCACTGCCATGGAGCACCATGAAAGGCTTGCCTGTCGCTGTTGTATCAATTTGGATGTCAGAGGGTCGCATGCCTGCCATCCCTGTACCCAGGGCCTTGCCCAGAGCTTCCTTGGCGGCAAACCTCCCGCTGAGGTACTCACTCTTTCGTTTGGGTGCAAGAGTAAGGGCATAGGCAACCTCTTCAGGATGGAACAGTCGCCTGATCACCCCCTCAGAGAGATTCTCCATGCGAGAAATGTTCACTACATCGATACCTATCCCCTCAACCATCACAGCTCACCTTCCCTATTGAAGAGGATCCTATACTGGCTGGGGGTGGGCGATACAAAGACGCCTCCACTCTCAAAGACATTCTCCTCATACGAGAGGGCCACAGGTGCACTTGCTATGCCTTCACGCTCCACAAAGGAGAAGCTGATGCTTGCCATGATGGAATTGGGATCTATCAGGTAGATGATATCCTCCTTGCCCCGTATCTCCACCTCAACCGATTCGGGGACCAGACTCATGGCCTCATAGCCACTGGGAAGGTGCACCTCCAAGGGGATGGTCACAACCCTTGCCCCTACTGTCGAGTATTGGATAAACAGGTAGATAAAAACAGCAAATACCAGCGATATCACCTTCGCAGGCCAATGGTAGAGCATATTTTGCAGATGCTTATTCAGTTTCATCGCTACTTGCCTCCTGCAGTAACTCCTCAGGAGTAATTTCGTGGTAGCTAAAGAGGGCGAGAAGCATCCTCTTGATAGTACTAGGCTCCAAGTCATAGTAGAGGTTTGCATTATAGGTCATGCTTATGGCACCGGTCTCCTCACTGACTATGATAACCACAGCATCAGACTCTTCTGCCATACCCAAGGCTGCCCGGTGACGGGTGCCGAAACTCTTCTTGATATCTGTCTGTTCACTGAGGGGCAGATAACAGCCAGCGGCCACGATCCGTCCGTTCTGGATAATCATAGCCCCATCATGCAACGGAGTATCATGGTCGAAGACAGTGAGTATCAGGGAGGTAGAGAGGTCTGCATTCAGCTTAGTCCCGCTATCCAGTATGTTCTTTATGCCCAGACGACGAGGAAAGACAATGAGGGCTCCCCTTCTCTTGTTAACCAACACGTTACAAGCATTGAGGATACTGTCTATCTGGTCCCCACTTGTAGTCTGGGTCCCGATACGAAAGATCCTGCTGCTCCCACTCCACAACTGGGTGAACGACCGTCTCAACTCAGGCTGGTAGACTATGCAAATAAAGATGGTCAGAGGTATTGTCAACACCCTGAACACAGAAAGCAACACCTCTAGGGCGAGGATGTAGCTTACTGCATAGGCAGCGAAAATGATGACGACCACCTTTACTATCTGTTGGGCTTTCGTCTGTGCTATGGCTTCATAGAAGCGGTAGAACAACCACGCCAACACCCCTACCTGCAAGGCGGGGCGAAGGAAGGAGAGAATATTTTGCATTACCTCAGAGAACATCCATGCACCTCTATTCTTCCTTCTCGGAAGAAACCCAATTGAGTGTTCGGCTCACTGCCTTTTTCCAAAGGCGTACCTTTTCGTCCCTTACCTGCTTATCCATGGTTGGAGACCACCTAGTCTCTTCCTGCCAATACGAGCAGAGATCCTCTATATTTTTCCATACCCCTACCGAGAGACCGGCAGCATAGGCTGCCCCTAAGGCTGTAGTCTCCACAACCAAGGGTCTTATAACAGGAATACCCAGAAGGTCGGCCTGGAACTCCATTAGTGGGGTACTGTTTGTCAGACCCCCATCCACCTTCAAGGTGGTCATATGCATGTTGCTGTCGCTCTCCATCGCCTTGAAAATATCATTTGCCTGGAAGGCGGTAGCTTCAAGGATTGCCCTGCACAGGTGAGCCCTGGTGGCGAACCCGGTGAGACCGGCTATGACACCACGGGCATCAGAGCGCCAGTACGGGGCAAACAGGCCGCTGAAGGCAGGGACAATGTACACACCGCCGCAGTCTGGCACAGAGGTGGCCAGCATGTCCAGTTCCTGGGGGTTAGAGACAATCTTCAGATTGTCCCTAGCCCACTGCACCAACGACCCTGCAACTGCAACTGATCCTTCAAGGGCATATACAGGCTTTTCATCACCCAATTGGTAGGCGACAGTCGATAAGAGGCCATTATCTGAATACACGAGCTTTTCTCCTGTATTTACCAAGAGGAAGCACCCTGTTCCGTAGGTGCTCTTACCCAGGCCCTGGGTAAAGCAAGCCTGCCCGAAGAGGGCTGCCTGCTGGTCGCCCAGGATTCCACAGACAGGGACCTCTGCACGAAAAGGACCACTTGGTGCTGTCTTCGTATAGACTACCCCTGAGGAGGGTACAATCGTTGGAAGGGCCTGTTTGGGAATATTGAAAAGGGAGAGCAGCTCATCATCCCACTGGCAGGTGGCGATGTTCATCAGCATATAGCGGGAGGCATTGGTGACGTCAGTGATGACAACCTTGCCTCCGCTGAGATTCCAGGCCAGCCAGGTGTCAATGGTTCCAAAGACAGCCTCCCCCTTCTGTGCCTCTTCGCGAAGACCCGTGACGTTTTCCAGGAGCCAAGCAATCTTAGAGGCTGCAAAGTAAGGACTGAATATGAGACCGCTTTTCTCACGCAACCAGGATGCTTCCACTTTTCCCTTCAATGAATCGATAAGAGGAGCACCTCGAAGGTCCTGCCAGACAATTGCATTATGCCAGACCTTGCCTGTCTTGGGATTCCAGGCGATGATGGTCTCCCTCTGGTTGGTGATGCCTATACCTAGGATATCAGAGCCTCTTGCCCCTACTTTCTTCATAGCCTTCACGATGCATGAGCCGCTATTGTCCCAGATCTCCCAAGGGTCATGTTCCACCCACCCCGGCTGGGGAAAGATCTGCTGGTGCTCAAGCTGCTCAGAAGCGATATTTGCTCCCTTCTCATCAAACAGAATAAATCGGGTACTGGTAGTCCCTTGGTCCAACGCTCCAATATACTTCACACAAGGCCTCCTCACTAAGCCTAGTATAGCTTCTTGCCCCCTTTTTTGAAAGCCAAAAAGCCATCTAAGCTTCTCTCTTCGCAAACAGTGGCGCCAACAGTGCAATTTTGCTCTATGGAAGAGATGAGCATTGTGGTATACTTGCCTTCATGAAACTGAAAGAAATACTTGAATGTGTCGATGGGAAACTGGTCTGGGGGGAATCCCATCTGGAAGATGAGGTAATACGAGGATTCGCCAGTGACCTGATGAGTGATGTCCTCACCATTTTGGAAGATGACATCCTCCTCATAACAGGACTGTCCAACAACCAATCCATCAGGACTGCAGAGATGAGCGATATCAGCAATATCCTCCTGGTGCGCAACAAGCGCCCAAGTCAAACCATGATCGATATGGCTAAAGACCTGAACATATCTCTCTCCTACACTCCATACTCCCTGTTCAAGGCGAGCGGTTTATTGTATGCGAAGGGATTGAAGCCGGTATATTGAGATGCATGAAGAATTCACCATCCCTTCCAAGGACTTCTCGGTAGCAGGTGAGGCTTCAAGCAAGATAAAACGCATCTTGAAGCAGCTCAACATACCTCCCCAGAGGATCAAGCAGATTATCGTTGCCGTCTTTGAGGCAGAGGTGAATGTCATTGCGCACTCCTATGGGGGAAAGGTCCTCTGTGACATTGAACAAGAGAGGGTATTGATTGATGTCATCGACACCGGACCTGGAATAGAAGACCTGAATCTTGCCATGACAGAGGGGTGGTCAACTGCCACCAATGAAGTAAGGGAGATGGGATATGGTGCGGGGATGGGCCTGCCGAATATCAAGAAAAATTGCGATGAGCTGAAGATATACACGAAGAAGGGAGACCATACCCACATCTCCATGCGTTTTACCCTATAAGGAGCGTACGATGAACGACCTTCCCTTTCACCACTCTCTGCATGTCATTGAAGAGAAATGCAAGGGTTGCACTCACTGTATGAAGCGCTGTCCGACCAAAGCCATTCGTATCTTTGGGGGAAAGGCAAGGATCTTCAGCGACCTCTGCATCGACTGCGGACAGTGCATGGCAGTCTGCCCGAATGATGCCATTGAGGTCGAGCAGGACTCCTTCGAACAGTTGAATGCCTACCACCACCGCATAGGCATAGTCCCAGCGGTCTTTTTTGCCCAATTTGCTGACACCTTCTCTGAAGGGCAGATATGCAGAGCCCTCTACGAGTCGGGCTTCACCCATCTCTACCTGTCGGAAACAGGCATAGACATACTGGACAAGCTCGGAGCCCCCGAGATTGAACATGATCTTCCCCTAATAAGCAACTTCTGCCCATCAGTACAACGCCTGATACAGATACGCTTTCCCCTGCTCTTGGAAAACCTGAGCCGGGTACGGCCCCCTGCCCAGATGGTAGCCCTCTTTGCAAAGGCGGAGCTGAAAGATCAGAACGACTCGATTGGCATATTCTATATCACTCCCTGTGCGGCCAAGATAGCCCAGATAAAGACCGAGGGGTCAGAGGAAAACAGCCTTTTTCAAGGTGTCATTAACTTTGACACTGCCTATAACAAGGTGAGGACCTTTCTGGAAATGCATAAGCACCAGGAGAGTACAGACAAGCTCGCCACACTCTCCTTTCCCACAGTCACCCGAAAGGCAAGCCAGTGGAGCTTGGTGAAGGGACAGAGCAACGCACAAAGGGGACGCTCCCTCTCTGTTGATGAGGTGCATAATGTCATAGAGTTCCTAGACCAGCTGGAACAGGAAGACAATATCAATCTGGAGTTTCTTGAACTTGATGCGTGTGCTGAAGGATGCCCCGGGGGGATACTGACTGTACGCAACCGTTTTCTTGCAAGTGAAAGGCTCAGGCACTGGTCTCTGACCCTTCCTAAGGAGCTACCCCCTTCCCTGATCAAGCGCATCACCGACCAGAGCGAAGCCCTAGCCAAGAACCTCTATCTCAATCCCCCCCAGCCCAAAGGGGCTATGAAGCTGGACCAGGATATCGGCAAGGCACTGTACAAGTTGGAAAAGGTTCACCAGATTCTTGCTGTCCTACCCAGCATAGACTGCGGACTGTGTGGATCGCCTACCTGCCGAGCCCTCGCAGAGGACATTGCCCAGAAGGAGGCGAGCATACGCCAGTGCGTAGTGCTCAAGCTCAAGGATCCCAAGGAGCTCAATGCCTTGGCAAAAATCTGGGGAGAAAGGCCTACAGGGGCAAGCGTCTTGAAGGACGATCAAGAACAGGATTCTTAGCCTTCTCTGTCTCCAAAAGCTGCAAACCTGCAATAACCACGAACGAGTCCTCCGTCTTTGCATAGGCCAAAAGGGCCTTGGCACCCTCATTGAGGTGCTCACTTTTCATGCTCAAGAGCTGGTTGCGTCTCTTCGTCCTGAAGTCATCGGTTATGTTGTACAGTATCCTTCTGAAGGAGAGAATGGAGTTCTGTGACGGGGAGAGTGGACGAAGGTCATTACCCACCGTGGTGATGAGTGCATTCTCAATATCACTAGGATCAACTTCCTTGGTCGTATAGAGCTCAAGGGTCTTGGTGAAGTCAGATAACGTACCTGCAATGCGGGGATCACGATAGGAGCTGAAGAAAAAGAGCTCTTCCATGACATCAGCATGGGCAGAGACCCCATAGGCCCCACCTTGAGCCCTTACTTTCTCCCAAAGGTCATTGCCGGTTATAATCTGACCAAGCAAGACCTGGGCAGCCTGCTCTTCGCTGCCCCGTTTGCTTGAACGCAGTACATATGCGCTGTAGCTGACCGTTGAAGGAAGTCGGTAGAGCTCCACAGCATGGGTAATGCCCTGGCTTACCTTTTCATACGAACGCAGTTTTGCCTCTATCGTCTCTTTCTCATCAAACAACAGGACAAACTTCTCATAGGCAGGAACAAGGGTTGGGACGAGGTCCTCGTCACAGCCAAGATGGAGGATAAGGCGGCTACGGTTGTTCAGCTTCTCCTGCAAGGCCTTGAACTCTTCGGCGACAAGGAACAGCTGTTCATCATGGAGGTTCTCCAGGAAGAACCACTGGTCAAGGCCTGCTAGCTGCTCACCCTCATACTGGATGGTGCTGAAAATGGAGGAGGCAGACAGGGATGCGAAGCTATGGGCAGCATAGGTTATGTTGTCCACATAGTCGCCCTTGATATTGATAAGGGCTGCCTGAAGTCTCTCGAGGTCAGCGACATTGGCTGCGGTAAAGAGACTATGCAAAAAGGTGAGCGCTTCACTGAAATCCTCGATGAGGGTACGGGTCCTGCAGACCAAAAGCATCTTGTCAGGCCCTTCATGTGAGGAACCTATCTCCACATAGAGGTTGGTATCACCGGTGAGGCTCTTGAGCTTGTTGGTGACCTGTGGATATTCCATATCACCGATTCCGGTCATTTGCAACAGACGGATATACAGAGGCAATAGCAGGAGCTCCCGCTCTGTGAGGTCCTCAAGTTGGAAGGCAAAGTCAGCGTAGGCAATCTTGTTGCAGAACATCTTCTTCAGGAACAGTTTTCTCCCTGCAATGCAATGTTCTTCATAGACGTTGGGCTCAATCACAGAGGGAAGGTCCTCAAGCTTGAGGTAAGGGACCTTCTGCTTGTCCTCGACTGTATCACCTTCGTTTTCGAACGCCACGAAATGCTCATTTTGTTGGGCGAGGGCCTTCAAGCCTTTCTTGCCCAAAGCCTGTGCCTGTATATGTGCATACTTCTCAATGGTTGCCATCTGTCTCTTTTCGTGTTCACTGTCTGCTTTGACGGTGACCAGACAACGGTGTGGGTTATCAAGGAGGTGTTGCTGTATCCACTCTTCAAAATAGCGGGGATTCGCGACAAGGGCGTCTTCCAGTGCCTGCAAAGGCTCAGCTGTCCCGATAGTCGCTGAGGGGGAACGGTCAACCAACCACCCTTTGAGAGAACGGTTGAGCGCCCTGAAGCCGTTGGGGAATCCTCCGGGGATTTCCTGTTGCTTGAAGCGCGACCGTTTCATCGAGGAAGCGATGAGAGAGCTATCGAGGCCTTTGTCTACAATATCCTTGAGGGAGGAGAGTATGAGAGTCTGGGCTTCTTCAGCCCTCTCCGAATCGATGCCTTTGAAACCGACGGTAAAAGGCATCTCCCGGAAGTCCCCGCTCATGCCACTTTCAGGGGAGATGTCCTTACCAAGCTTTGTATCAAGCAGAGCCTTATACAGAGGGGCTCCGGGATTTCCCAGAAGGATATCCACCAGAGTCGATAGCGTTATCAGGGAGAGGGGGTCACTTGCTTCGCAGGTAGCCCATGAGAGAACCACCGAATCACCATCCTGAGCTTCCCCTTCCTCAACCGGGCTGGTAAAGGAGGTCTTACGAGGCGTCTTCCAAGACTCTGAAAGGGGGACAAGGCTGTCCACATTGAGCTTGGCGTAGAAGCGCAGGTATTCACTGTCCAGCATCTGCAGCTTTTCACCCACACTCATGTCACCGTAGATGAAGAGTTTGCAATTCGATGGATGGTAGAACTTGCTGTAGAAAGCGAGAAACTGCTGATAGTCCAGCTGGATAATATGTTCAGGGTCGCCTCCAGAGTCAAAGGCGTAAGGGGTGTCGGGAAAGAGGGATCGCACGCTGTTGCGTCCCACGATGCTGTCGTGGTCGGCACTTCCTCCGAGCATCTCGTTATAGACCACTCCCTCGAAGTGACAGACGTCCCCCTCACAGACCATGCGCACTCCCTCCTGCTGGAAGGTCTCCTCACGCAGAAGCGGGGCGAAGACTGCATCTGTATAGACAGAAAAGAGGTTGTCAAAATCCTTCCGCAAAGGACTGGCTGCAGGATACATCGTCCTGTCAGGATAGGTCATGGCGTTCATGAAGGTGTTGGTACTTCCCTTCAGGAGGGTCATGAACGGATCACGCACGGGATATTTCTTGGAACCTGCAAGACAGCAGTGCTCAAGTATATGTGCGACCCCCGCATCATTGTTGGGAAGGGTCCTGAATACATAGCTGAAAAAGAGTTCCTTGTCGTCATTGACCACCTGGTAGACTTCCATCTGGGTGGCAATGTGGCGGAACAAATACCCTGTTGCTTTGTATTCCTGCAGCAAAGAGACCTCAGAGAGGACAAAACCAGAAACTTCATCACCAACGGCCCATTGTCTTTCACTCATTGCTCATATGCTCCTATTCCAGGGGGAACACTACCATGAGCAAGAGTGATTGACAACCCATTGAGCAAGTTCTACCCTTGGACCATGCTATACATAGGAAGTCACACCAGCATCGCAGGGGGTTTGGAGAATGCAGCCATCCAGGCCAAAGCCCTAGGAGCCACCGCTTTTGGCATGTTCACCAAGAACCAACGCCAGTGGGCATCAAAGCCCATCACAGAAGAAGAGAGTGCAAAGTTCAAGGAGACCCTCAAGGATCTTGGATTCTCCAAGGCACAGGTCCTACCCCACGACAGTTACCTCATCAACCTGGGAAATCCCGATAATCTCAAGCGACAACAGAGCCTCGATGCCTTCATCGACGAGCTGCACAGAGTGCACACACTGGGCTTGGACAAGCTGAATTTCCATCCAGGCTCGCATGTGAACAAGATTGGGCGCAAAGCCAGTCTCGCCTTGGTGGCAGAAGCTCTGGATAGGGCTATCAGCTCCACCGAGGGGGTGAGGCCCATCATTGAGACTACAGCAGGCCAGGGAAGCAACCTAGGCTCAAGTTTTGAGGAGATAGCAGAACTGCTCTCCCTGACTAGGCAAAACCAGCAGGTGGGAGTCTGTATCGATACCTGCCACATCTTTGCTGCGGGCTATGACCTGAGAAGTGAAGAGGCCTTTCACAAGACCTTCGAGGAGTTTGATAGGATAGTGGGATTCGACAAGCTCGAGGCTTTGCATCTCAATGATGCAAAGGTCGCCCTGGGAAGCAATCTGGACCGGCATGAAAGCCTGGGCAAAGGGCAGATAGGCATTGAGAGCTTCATCCGCATAGCTCAGGATCCCCGTTTCAGAGGCATCCCCCTGATCTTGGAGACGATTGACAGCTCGCTTTTGTCCGAGGAGATCGCCCTGCTCCAAGCATATGGACAGGAGGTACAACCATGACCAAAACCAAACTCCCCTTTACCACGCCCATGGTCTTTGGTCATCGTGGCTACTCAAGCCTGGAACCTGAGAATACGCTGCCGGCCTTTCTGCTCTGCATAGAAAAACACATACCCGGGGTCGAACTCGATGTGCAGGTATGCAAGACAGGAGAGCTGGTGGTTGTCCATGATGCGAACATGAAACGAGTCAGCGGAAGGGACTCCCTCGTATCAGATCTCACGTTCGAGGAATTGAGAAGCCTTGATGTGGGTAAGAAACATCAGGTGCCTCTCTTGAGTGAACTTTTTGAGAGCTGCAAAGACAAGCTGTACTATGATATTGAGCTGAAGGTACCCGGCCTACACGATGGGGGCCTCTCTGAGAAGACCTGGCAGACCATCAAAGCCTTCGGCCTTGAAGAGAGGTGCATGGTCTCCTCCTTCAACCCGTTTGCCCTACGCAGGTTCAACAAGATCAGCAAAGGCTCCCTTCCCACAGCAGTCATCTTTGATGAGAGCCCTTCGGTCCCCAAGATTTTCCACCATGGGTGGGGTAGGCACATCGCTCAGAGCTCCTACCTCAAGCCACCTCTGGCCCAACTCGATGAAGCATTCGTCAGGAAGTTCACTCAGCAGAGAGGCTATCAGATCTGCACCTGGACTGTGGATGACCTGCAAGAGGGCAGACGTGCCCTCGACTTGGGAGCCCTGATTCTCATAAGCAACGACCCTGCCCTATTGCTTCCTCTGATTCCCTAGAAGAACGAGGGAAGCAACAGCGATGAGCTGATCTGGCCAAAGCGACTGAAGGCCTTCTTCTTCGCATCTTCGGCACGTGAGGCAAAGGCCACGGCCTCCACTTCCAGCGTATCAGCAACCAACATGTTCTTTTCCATATCCCAAAGCTGTACACTGCCGGTGACCACCACTACACTCTGCTCTCCTATGCGTGTCTCATCGACTATACCAGCCTTTCCCTTGAGAACCAGTTGAGCCCCAGGAGCCTTGAGGAGCACCTCGTCGAAGAGCTCACTGACTTCCTCCTGGGCAAGGGCCAAGGGCGAAATTGCGACACCCCGACTATCATACAGGTCAAGGAAGGAGGAGAGGGCTTCCTTGGTGTTGCGAAGCGTTCCTGTATACTCGTACTCGCGAATATCTGCCACAATTTTCTTTGGTGCAAAGGCCGATAGGAGGAAATAGGGAAAATCTATGCCGCTCTTTTCCAAAGCCGCCTGCAGGGGGGCAAGAGATTCCCGAGGTATCTTCTGTTCCAACTGCGCAAGGGATGAGGAGAAATCAACAGCAAAGCGAATGAATCCTTTTCCCACCAACCCGTAGTTATACGGAACAAACTGAATGACACCTTCTGAGGCAGTATTGAAAAAAAGCGAATCAGCGTAGTTCTTCCCCAGGCTATTCATTGCGTCAAACTGGGCTACAACAGGGGCATTGAGGACCTTAGGGGACAGAAGGCGGCTCTTTCTTCTCAATTGAACCGTAGCTGTAGCCTTGAGGGGGTCGCTCTTGCTCAGGGAGAATCTCAAGGCGCTTATGAAGGTGATGCTTTTATCTAGCAGAGCGTCGACCTCATACTTCTTAGAGGTGACAGGCCCCTCCGATGCGATAAGGGCCGCATCGAAATAGAGCATGATGGCCCTGATGTCGTTATTCGCACGGTATGCCAAGTCAGCTGACCGTATTAGGGCTTCAATTTCCTTATCACGCTTAAGCACAGCATTGTAGACTCTGGTCCGCTTGGATTCCAGTTTTGCTGTATCGGCAGTTGCAAGGAGATAAAACTGGGCAGGAGAACGGAGCTCAGTCTTGGAGTATTCGTTGACGATATTCAGCCCAAAGGCCTCTATGGCATCTGTGGTGGTTAGTTCACGATAGTAAAGTCCCTGCACTGGTTCACCGACAAACGCTGACAGTTGATTAAGAATGTCCTCATACGCCATAAGCTTGGCATTGAAAAGTACTTGGGTGGTCCCTTTTCCCACAAAGGCTGTCCTATTTGAGGATGCGACAGGGGTATAGACCCACGAGGGTAGGCCTTCCACTTGCGAGCGAACCAGGTTTGAAAGGGAGGTACAGGAGGAAAGAAGCGTGAGAATAAGCAAGAGTAGGATTCCAGAAAAAACCAAACCATATCGCCTGTATCCATGTTTCATTGTATGCATCCTCTAGTAAGTGTACGCCAAGCCAAGCTGCATGAACAGTCCTGAGCTATACGCTCCGAGCTCAGTCACCCAGTACTTGTTACCCACACCAACGTCGAAACCCAAGCTGTCAAGACGATACCGATAGACAAAAAGAGCATTGCTTCCATAGAGCAGGTTAGTATCTGAGAGAGCGTAGCCAAGGCCTAGGGTGCACCTCATAGATAGCGAGCTGTTGCGCCAGAACCCAGAATGGAGACCAAATATCATCGAAAGGGGAAATTGGAGAGCAAAGCCTGCCTGACCATTCATACCAGAAAGAGCAGAACCGGTGAGGTCGATGCCCACTCCCATCACCAATGTAAAGGGATAGAGGCCGACGTCCTGGCTGTAGAAGCCCTCAATGCCAAGCTGACCACCTGCTGCAAGTACTTTGGAAACAGAGAGGGACACTTCCCTACCCTCCTGTTTTTCCAGTCTCATACCAGGAAGCAGTTCTTTTCCACTGGTACCGACCAAGAGAGAGACAGGATCTTTATCATCAGAGACGTGCCGGACAACCACAGTTGCCCACCGGTTGCCTTGGGCATCGAGGCCTTTGTAGTGGTCTCCTATTTGCAATGAGGAAAGGGTGGCATACCCACTCTCATAGGCATACTCTACAAACAGCATATCCTCTGATGCAAAAAGGGCCATCCCATCATAGAGAAGCATTGAGGAGAGTCTCTGTTCAAGTGAGCTCTCCAGCTTCTTTGGATCCCTACCCTTGGCACTCAGGGAAAGTAGCAACGTACGCTGTCCGTATGAAAAAAGAACAGTGGCGGAGAGGGCGTTCGGTTCGGTTTCAAGAAGATCAGAGATAAAGACAGAGAGCACCCCCTCCCCGTCCATACGGGAGAGGAGGGATTGCTCTCCAACACGTGTAACCACACCAGTCAGCAAAGCATATGAAGGACTCTCCCCTCCTGCGGTGACCACAAGAGTCGGTCGGGCAAAAAGAGAGGAGAGGCAAACGAGCATCATGACAGAGAGTAGCACTCGTCTCACTTCTCAGATCCCACCCTGATAATCTCCTTGACGAGATTCGCACTATCTTCCATGGCAGAAAGGGCTGCCCACTCAAAGCGTGAATGGAGGTTGTGCCCACCGGTGAAGATATTCGGACAGGGTATATTATGTTCATTGGCCATTCTGGCCCCATCGGTGCCTCCTCTGATAAGAGCCTCCTGAAGATCCATCTTCAAGCGTGTGCCAGCCTCACGCAGGTTAGTCATAGCGATAGGCTTTTCCTGAGCAACCATAGCCATGTTGAAATAGACATGTTTGTCTTCAACGCTCACTTTCCCCTTGGGATAGAGGGCCGCTGCGCTTTGGGCAAGCAGTTTCAGAGCCTCGATACGCTGGTTTAGGACATCAATATCAAAGTCCCTGAGGTATACGGTGAGGTCGACTTCAGTGGCTGTGCCATTGATGGTATGGGCACAGTAGTAGCCATAACGGCCGTCGGTGGCCTCTGGGCTCTCTGCCTGAGGCAGGGCGTTTATAAAGAAAGCAGCCATGGTAAGGGCATTGACCAGCCTGCCTCGTGCGGCACCCAGATGATAGCTCACACCAGAGAAGTGCACATTGACGGTGGCTGCATTGAAGCACTCGCTCTCAATCTCAAAGCGCTTGCCTCCATCGATGGTATAGCAATATGCACACTTGATTTTATCATAGGGGAAGGTGTCCATCCCGGCTCCAGTCTCCTCATCACTGGTGAAAATGAGTTCCAGAGGCCCATGTTTGCTAGTCGGGTCATCACTGAGTGCTTTTGCCACAGCCATAATGGCGGCAACCCCTGCCTTGTCATCACTACCTAGCAAGGTCGTGCCATCGGTGACAATGAGGGTCTCCCCCGTATACTGTGCAAGCTCCTCGTTATCTTCAACCTTAATCGTGTACTCTGTGTTCAAGGGAATATCAGAACCATCATAGCCTTCAATGACTCGGGGTTTCACCCCATTGCCTGGAACATCGTCAGCAGTATCAACATGTGCCATGAACCCAATGGTAGGGACCTCATAGTCGAGGTTGGAAGGAATACGTGCGATGACCACACCATGTTCATCGACAAGTATATCAGAGTGGCCCATGTCAGTAAGTTCAGATACCAGTAGGTTCAACAGGTCCCACTGGCCATCGGTGGAAGGGCTCTTTGTTGCGACGACAGTGTCGTCACTCATGGTGTCTATAGCCGCATATCGTAAAAATCTCTGAAGAATATCTTCAGCAAACGTACTTCTCATTGCGTATCTCCTATGGTCCTATTATTCCACAAACCTAAGCGGTGAGCAACAAGCAATGCAGGCCAAGCAAAGAAACCGGCCAAGTAAAGAAGAGGCCCTCCGAAGAGGGCCACAATACCAGAAAGCTGCCTAGACACTGAAATTATATTTCTTGAGCATAGGCTTTACCATATCGATGACGTTATACAGGGCAAAGACGCAGATGACGATTCCTGTCACGACAAACCCCCTCTTTAGCGTAGTTCCTACAGCGATCATGCTCGATGCCAATGCATAGGAGACCTCAGGTTCGGTAGTGACAGAGATGAGCCACTCATTGAAGGAAGTGTCAAGTTCGCCTCCAAACTGATAGTATCGCCAGATGGACATAACTGTGCTGGCAACAACCCCAGAGGCTATGGCGATTGCTGTTGCTGCTGAGATTTTGCCCCAGAATACAACAGTAGGAATACAGGCATAGACCACCCCAGCAGTAAAGAGCACAATCGACCGGATCAGAAGCTTCTGCATATCCTTCCAGAAGGGGGCCCTCTGAGAAGGGGAAAGAGCCCTGGAGAATTGCTCAGCCTCAGCTAACATCAAAGAGCGGTTCTCGTCCAGCTTCTGTTCCAAGGAAGCCATCTCCTCTTCACTAATCAGGCCCCTGGCAAATTCAATTACCTGCTGCGCCTGATTCTCAGAGCCCACATCATTGACCGCATAACAGAACTCCAGATACTGTCTTCCCTGCTCCTCGCTGAGCGTGCTTTGGACAATATCAGAACCCGTATACTCATCAGAAGAAAGGGCGCGAGAAACATCCTCTTCCAAATACTCCCATACCACATCCTTCTGCTCGTCGATGATACGGGCTACTGTAGGAAAGAGCTCCTTATCTGTGATCTTCGCTTTTGTTTGCGCCTCCCAACCTAGAGAACACCCCGACAGGGGGATGACCAACATGACCAATACCATCCAATTAAAGGTGTACTGCATCTTTTTTCCCATGTGACACTCCTTTTTGATTCTTGCCCTGACGAATCTATCGCTTCTCCTCACAGGCTGGGGATGGCAAGGAATTCCCACCCAAACAGAAATACAACGCGGAATTTGGAACGGTCGGCAAACGTACGCATAACCAGAGCATACTCAGATTCGAAAACCCCACTGGGGTCTGCGATGACGAGCCTCGGTTCAAGATAGAGGGATTTGGTAATATGCCAGACATACCCAAAGGCGACTTCATTGAGGTAGAGAATATCCGTCTCGGGCTTGTCAAAACCTCTGAATATGCCCATCTGTATCAGAGAGACAGAGAGGTACAGCGCATTCCGGAAAGGATGGTAGTCAAGAAACAGGCCAAACTCCCAGAGCCTTACCTCATTGTAGAGCAAGTCGCTGGTCAAGGAGATAGGAATGCGGAGGGAGAACTCAGCATTGATGTTCGCCTTAAGATCTGCTGTAGCCTGAAGCGTAGGTAAGAACAGTGCCTCCAAACCCCTGAGGTCAAACCCCACAGAGAGAGTACTCCCCCCCTCTGCCCACACTGTGGTGAGGGTCAGAGCCAAGGCTATTGTCAGTAGGGTCCTTTTCATCACTCACCTCTTGCCACTCACCCTACCACCGGTCTTCAAAAGGTTGAATTCTTCAAACTTACTACCCCAAACAGTGAGGCAGACCCTAAACAATAGCGTCTACTAGCTATTAATCGCCAAATTTTGGGGAACAAAGGTGAATAATTTCCTTTTTGTCACTCTTATGGTAAACTTGTAGGTAGACTGCCTTCTTTTTTGTTATACTTGTAAGGGCAAGGAGCTTTGTGTGAATAAAACTTGGTCAATTATACTTATTGTTGTCGCCTGCATCGTAGTGCTGGGAGGTACCTACTGGTACTTTGGTATGCAGAAGCCGATAACGCAAAAGGAAACTACCCCTCCGACTGTAGTCGAACCTGTGAAGGTGCAGCCACCGACAACAAAGGATAGTCCTGTTGTTTCTGCTGACACAAAAGAAGACCTTCCTCTTGCAAAGCAGATAGTTGATACAAAGGAAGTTTCTGTTGCAGACCCAAGCACTGCTAAGCCAGCCGAAGAGATACAAAAAGGAACCCTCCCTGCAGAACCCTCAAAGCAACTGAAGCAAATACCCGCGCCAATTGCCCCAACCATTTCCAAGGGTGGAGGGTTTTTCCTTCCAACCCTGGGACCACAGAGTATGGAAGCGGTAGCAGAAACAGGTACAACAACCTCTGTTCTGGCCAGTGAGAAACTGCCTGCCAAGGCAGAAGTGAGCAATCTCTCCACAAAAGAAGTAAAAGTAGAAGAAGTCGTAGAAGTAGCAGCAGGAAATATTGTAGTAGATGAAGTGAAAGAGCCGAAACCTATCCTAGAAGTATCTGAAGTGCAAATAGAGCTTCCAGATAGCTCTGAGCAGGAAGGCAAAGTACCTGAGACCATACAGGAAAAGGCTCCTGAAGAGGAGAAGCTTTCCCCTGTTGCACAAGAAGAGCCTGTAGTCTCACAACCCGAAGAAGCGCAGAGTGTGCCCCCTACAGTAGTAGTAACCCCACCGGTGGTGAAGATACTCAGGAGCGAGACGACCCTCGCAGAGGAAAAGCCTGCAGATGAAAAACCTGCCCTAGAGGCAAGCCTCTCGGTCTCTTTCCTTGACTACAATTTCACCAATGACTTCTCCTCGACACAGAAGGGCTTCAATGTCAGCTTGGATGTCATGAGCCAGAAAGAGGTGTTTGGTTGGGGTGGTACCTTAGAGGTTGGGAAGCCAAGCTCCCTAGATATCGTACAGATAAGCCTGCTTGGCAAGGCAACCTGGAGCCTAGGCAAGGATGTGGTGACCTTCCCCCTATCCATCTCACTCGGACCAACGCTCTTCATTGATACCACTGCAAGTACCACCGGGTTTGGCATGAAGGCAAAACTCAGTGCTGGGGTAACCTATGCCATCTCAGAATCATTTCGGATGTTTTATGCGGTAGGAGTCGGAGCCACCTACAACTTCCAAGACAGCTCATCCTTTAGATTTGTCCTAGAGCCCCTCAGAATCGGTGTAGGGTTCAGCTTCTAGACGGCTTTTCCTGATCCATGTCAGAAAAGGATGGGGCCTGTGAAGCATCACCAGAAACCTCCACTATCTGGGGGATGAGGGGCACATCCTCCCATCCTAGGGCTTCGACGATCGCCTCTTTCTGCTTGACTGCCTTACCGCTCAAAAAGCTGACAGAGCCTTCGTCCAGGTAGAGTATAAGTCCCTTTCTCAAGCCAAGGACCTTACCTAACGCCAAACTACGTATTTCAGAGACTTCCAAGGACCAGACCTCCTCACAGGGGGTCTTTTTTGTCCTACCCTTCTGCAAACGCTGGTAGAGCTTCACTGTGTTCTCTGTAATGACCAACCGACCTCTTGTAAGATCACCATCCCCTGAAGGCGGGACCTTCCCACAGAACAGGGAGAGGGGATACCCCTCTTTGCGGACTTTCTGCACATCCGAGTCACTGACCCAGTAGGAGACGACATAATACAGGAACACCAAGAAAAACAGGAGGGGGAAAATCAAATAGTAGGCCACTATCCCGATGTAAGAGGGGGAGATAAACACCACAACAAGGGTCAGTCCTAGCAAAAGCAGTTTCAAGAGGATTTTCATATCCATGACTGTAATGCCTAGGGAAGAAAAAGAAAAGCCTCTATGAAGGTGAAGCGGTTTGCCATAAGGGAAACCTTTGTGGGTGGAGGCTACTATGAAACACGTTCGAACCATGACCGGCTGTATTGTTTTACTGATGATCCTAGTCATAAGCTTTACCGGTTGCAAAGAGGAGCCCGGAAGATCTTCCCTGCGCCTGACTATGCACAGTAATGAAGACCAGAATCGCTCCATCCTACCACAGGACACCCCCTTGGAAGTGTCTCGCTATGCAGTTACCGGAATAGGACCACAAGGAAGTACTTTCGAAATGCAGAGCACAAGCCCCACCATGGAGGTGGAGGGGTTGCTCATGGGTAACTGGGAAATTACGGCGGTTGGGCAAAACTTGCAGGGTGTTAACCTTGTGTCCGGTTCTGCCACTTGCTCGCTTACCAGCGAACCCACCAATGCCCTCATCGAGCTAAATTCTTTGATGGGTAGCGGAACGATGAACGTGGAGTTCACCTGGGACAGCTCGAAGATATCCAATCCGAGTATCGATCTCTGGGTTACAGATTCTGACGAAATAAAGACCAAAGTCAACCCAACAACCAGCAACTACATCAACGGGGCGGTCTACTATAGTGCGACCTACCCTGCGGGTTCCTATCTGCTCCAAGGACGGCTGTACAGTGGGACCACAGCTGTAGCCGGATGTGCCGAGGTCGTCCGTATTGTAGGGGGCAAGACAACAGATGGGGTAATCGCCCTTGATCTTGACAAGTATCCTGAAATACCCAGCACCCTTACTCTGATAAACAAGGCAGGAACCCCTATCGAATGCTCAATTTCGGGGATTACCACCTCAGTTGCAGCATTTCAAGAGATTACCGCGAGTATCACCGTGCCTGAATCTGAAAACAACGAAGGCCTTGGTGTCCTGTGGTTTCTTGATGGGGAGGAACTATCGTCTTCCCTGGATTGTACGTTTACACCGAGCACAGGAACGCACCGCTTGGACCTCATAGCAAAGGGGGCCCTTCTAGCTAGTTCTGGATCAGCCAGCATCTCGTTCAAGGCCATAGTTGCAGGAACACCGGGGTTCCCAGTGCTCGCAAATACGGTTACGGACAATACCGACGGCCTGAAAATCAGTGGGAATACCAAGATAGCATTCCTTCCTGATGGAAAGATCTTGCTGGCAAGCTCAATACATAACTCCCTACAGATATGTAGGATTGTCCGTGATTCCTTGGAGGTCATCAGGACCTATACCCTATCAGATGGGTTTAACACCAGCATGGTAACCGATATCCTTGTGGATAAGAATACCAGCAAGGTCGCCATTGCCGACAACCTAAACCCGGGAATAACGCTCTACCAGTACAACACAAACAATGCTTCACTAACCAAGCTCTTTTCACGTGACAATGTGACCTTTATATATGAAGGAGGTCAAACAACCTTTGCAAGCATCAGTTCTCTCATGCTCGATCCCATCTCAGGCATACTCTACAACGTCGTACCCGGGACAAACATGCTGCCCTATTCCAATTTCTTCGCAACACAAGCATCAGAGTTCAATATGTACTCCTATAAGTATTGGTTTATGGATCCAGATACGATTAGTGGAATTACTCTGTCCCCATTCTTGAATAGGGTAGCCTGGTTCTCTACTGAGCAAAATGTCATCAAGATCGGCAAACGGACTCCAGATGGACAACTCTTCGGATTCCTTAGGGAATACGCCTCACCGGAAACACCGTACCTCACAGGTATCAGTGCATCGGAGTTTATCAGTGACACCAGTCTGATTACAGGAGGGGATACCTCACTTAACCGTTTCCAGTATTCACCGTTGATCATTGATACCAATGAAGATGGATGGGAACAGGTGGAAACCTGGTTATCTGGAGCGGATGGTATCGGGGACATGCAAAACATCGTGCAGCTCTTTACCGATACCACAAGAAGCCTGCTCTACGTCTTGTGTAAAGGGAGCCAGAATATGAAGGTATTCTCAATCCAACAGGGCTCGGACGCCTTGATGTATCAACAGACAATAGCACTTGAAGGCTTCACCCCTTCGGAGGCTGTAATCTCCCCAGACAAGCTGAACATGCTCATCGCATCCGACACGAACAACCAGCTGCTGGTCTTCAGCATTCCCCAGTAGGAGGAAATGGATTTGGACGGTCAGGACGTCTAGGTTGTCCTGACCGTCCATCGGGAAACGCTACAAGCTTCAGAAGGGAGTGCAGAGACCTGCACTCCCTTCGTCTATCCTAGCCCCTAGTTCAATTTTTTTAATGACCATATATCTTGTTACCCCTATCTGAAATCCGAAACAACCAATACAAGGATACATACAATCTGATTCACCATACCTCAATTGAGATCTGTAGGTGTCCTTTTAGATATACCTACATCATTGAATCTTGGAATGGGAGGCATCATCTTCTTAGATTGGATAGGGAGTCTAAAAATTCTTTTGAATATATCTATCAGGTCGAATCAGTAACAACTTAGTTATTCCTGCAACCACATTGGGCTGAGAGGCAAACCAGAAACAGGTATTCAATTAGTTTAATTCCGATATGAAAAAGCCTTGCGGGATAATTTAATCTGGACTGAAGAGTATCTTGACAAATTGGAAATACCGGCACTGAGCGCCAGCCTTACAGTACAGTATTCCTTATGCCCCTTACACAGCCTCCACATGGAAGTTGGATACAGGCACCTCAAGGAAACGGTCTCCCAATTCCCTGACCAAAGCCAGATACGGGGTTCTTTCTTTGGCACGCTCCAATACGGAATTAGGATATAACTATGGAAACCACTTCCGAACACTACGCTATGTGGGGTGTTGCCCTCATTTGGGTCATCTTGTACTCTTTGATACTCCTGTTCCTACCTTTCTATAGGAAATGTGGGAGAAAACCCAAGACAGCTTATCTTGCCTTCGTCATTGCCTTTGCCCTGGAGATGTTTGGGATTCCATTTTCCCTCTATTTTGCGAGTTGGGCCTTTGGGATTCATCTGGGCGAAGGTGTTTTCTGGGGGCACACATTGGTCAATTCCATTGGCCACACAGGCATGTATATTGGCATTGTGCTAATGGCCATTGGCCTTATTCTCATCGTTTCCGGTTGGCAGCAAATTTACAAATTTTACTGGAGCAAGGAAAAAGGAGAGGGAAAACTCGTTCATGATGGGATCTATCGCTATATCAGGCATTCCCAATATACAGGACTATTCCTGATTACTCTTGGCATGATGGTTGAATGGCTGACGATTCCCCAATTGGTGATGTGGCCAGTAATGCTGACACTCTATATCCGCTTGGCGTTCAAGGAAGAGAAGGATATGCTTGAGGAGTTCGGCATGGCCTACAGGGTCTACAAAGATGGTACGGGAATGCTTTTCCCCAAATTGTAAGGCCTTATTTTAGATTTGAAGCTGGCCTTACTATGCCAGAGCACCCCACTGTGTGATCGGTAGCATTCCTACGAGTATGACTACCGGTCCCATCACCCAATGCCCCAGAAGTTACAGGGAAAGGGTTACCTTATGCCTTTGAACAATTTTGAACCTAAGAGCCAAATATATTTGGAACGCGTTACAGGAGTTCTACAAATACCATGGAAAAGGTTGGATTCATAACCATGATCATACTATTCCTAATTGTCTTAGCAATGTCAGCATATCTCATAGCCATAAGCCCTGGCAAACCAATCCCTCTGAGAGGACATGATGGGAAGACTATTGCAGGGAGCCTGTCAGAGAAGGTCTTCATTGAGGTACAGGGAATAAGACAAGGGATGTTCATACAAAGTACCAATACAGACAATCCTGTGCTGTTATTCCTTCATGGGGGACCTGGAATGCCTGAGTATTTCTTGACCAGGGATTACCCTACAGGCCTTGAAGAAGATTTCACTGTCTGCTGGTGGGATCAACGGGGGGCAGGATTATCCTACGATACGTCTATACCCCCTGAGACAATGACAGCGGAGCAATATGTTAAGGATACAATCGCCATAACGAACTATCTTCGAGATCGGTTTTGCAAAGGGAAGATATACCTGATGGGACATTCATGGGGTAGCTATATCGGTCTGTTGACTGCTCGTGCCGCACCCGAACTGTATCATGCATATATCGCCATTGCCCAGATCTCTCATCAGCTGGCGTCTGAAAATCTAACCTACCAATATATGCTTGAAAAATACAGGGAACAAAACAATTATCCCATGGTAAGGAAACTGGAGAAATCACCTGTTACCATGACCCTTCCCTTACCCGAGCCATATATGCGCATACGTGACAAGGCCATGCATAATCTAGGCATAGGAACGACCCATGATATGAAATCTGTAATACGCGGCATTTTTATCGCATCCTTGCTGAATAGGGAATATACCATCCAGGAAAAGGTACATATTTGGAGGGGGAAAAAGTTTTCTAAGAGCTTTCATCTTTGGGACACGATGCAGGCCATGGATTTTTCATATGAACTGACCGAGGTGAGAATGCCCGTGTACTTTTTGCATGGCATATATGATCACACTGTTTCCTTTACCGAAGCCAAGTCATACTTCGAAAAGCTGAAGGCACCAACGAAGGGATTTTACTCCTTTGAACATTCCGCACACAGCCCGATATTTGAGGAACCGGACAAGGTTCGACACATCCTTACAGAAAATGTGCTATTGGGCATCACGCCCCTTGCTGATTAGCTAACGGGACCACTCCCCCATTGCCTAAAACAATCAAAGGCGGATTATTATGAAATTCCACAATGTACGAATTGTATATTTCAGTGGTACTGGCTGTACCAGGCTAGTTGCCGAGACGTTTAGGAACCAGTTGCTTGAAACTGGGCACACTACAACAATTGTTGAGCTTCGTCATGATATGACCCATGATGAGTCTGACTATGATCTCTTGGTCCTGTGTTTCCCAGTATATGCATGCAATGCACCGCAGATAGTAATCACCTATGTGAAGGGTTCACAAGTTGTGCATCATATTCCGGTAGCTCTCATCTCTGTTTCCGCAGGGGGAGAAATGACTCCCAACCTAGCCTGTAGGACATCCATAAAAAAAGAACTGACCAGAAAGGGCTTTGCGATCCACTATGAGAAGATGCTCGTGATGCCATCGAATTGGGTCATAGCAACCAAGCCTTGCCTAGCCGCTCTGCTGCTAAGGATCCTACCCAAAAAAATTCGACCTGTGCGGTTGGAGGCAACAAAAACATACAATCAATGAGAGTCATGCATTTTTCTGCATGATTCTTTTTTTTGGCCATATCATAGGCTAGTATAATTTATGGACATTGATTATATTTAAATATATAATTCGTATAAAAGTAGGCTAGCAGATGTTTGTAAAGGCGATTACTGACAATAAGAATGGCAGAGAGGGGTATTACTGCTCACTGGTGGAGTCCAGGAGAGTGGATGGGAAGTCCCTCCACGTTCTTATCCAATCTTTTGGATACGTTCCCTCCAAAAGGCTTCCCTACCTGCGGGCAGCCTTCAATGAAGGGGAGCCGGAGGAGATCCTATCCAGGGAGAAGGCGAAACTTGCAGCAAGGAAGACAGGAGGAAAAAAGAATGGCAAAGATTGAGTACACGATTAGGACAACCCTTGATGACGGGACCGTTGTGGAGAAGACCATATCCAATGAGTGCGACCTTACGCATCCAGACAAGATCGACAGGAAGACAATGAAAGGGCTTCTCAAGGATATCGACAAGTATGAGAAGGCACTCATCTCCACGCGCAAGGAGGCGGAGAAGGAGTTCACCGAGGCTGTCTTCGCCAGTGATGATGTGAAAAAAAAAGTCAAAAAAGAGCCGTCGACTCAGAAATAGGCCGATTCTGCCTAACAATCGATGATGATTTCGATACCTTCCTCACGCCAAAGCAAAGGTTTGTCAGCCTCTCCCTTGAGGAGCTGAACCTCATAATGATGACGAAACTCAGCTACAGGGATTGCACAGCCATCCTCAATCGGGTGATGCATAGGGATGAGGGGGAGCTTTTCCATCATCGCACGATAGCAGACCATGCAGAAAGCGTAGGGTTGCGCGTCTCCAAAGCCCTTTCGGATACCGCATCCACCATCCTTTGCTCCCATGCATTTGACCCCGATACGGCAATGCCCCTCGATGTCGAGGCTCTTCCCTCCAGCATCACCAAACCCAAGGTCACAGACACATCAGATGAGCAGTGGAATGCCATAATTTCAGATATGATAAGCACCTATAACATTGACAGGCCTGAGGAAGAGCAAATCTGCGACATCCCGCTGGCCCAGGGCATGGAGGCCCTGGCATCCGAGACCTGCATGATCAGCATCGATGATGTGGGGGTGAGACACCAGAAAGATGAGAGAAAGGGCGGTGGCAAAAAGGAGCGGAAGTTCGTCGAGAATACGGTAATCCACATACAGGCAGACAGCAAAGCCTATGTCATCACGGCCGTTGGGATGGAACGCGCATTCAGGCTTCTGGTGGCATTCCTTCTTGAAAACCATCTCATGGAGAACCGTCATCTGATCTTCTTCTCTGACGGTGCCCAGAACATACGGGCGAACATAGACAAATACTTCGGCTACCGCCCCTATTCCCTGATTCTGGACTGGTACCATCTGGTGAAACGCATCAGGGAGCTCTCGAGCATGGCATTCAAGATGAACAAGGAGAAGAAACAGGAGACCATCAGGAAGATTCTCAGGATCCTATGGCCAGGCAATGTGGACAAGGCCATAGACCACATACGCAATCTTCCTGACAAAAGCATCAAGAACAAGTATTACGTAGAGGAGATGATGTCCTATCTTGAGAGAAAGAAGCCGAACATCACCTGTCATGCCGCACGCAGATCCAGAAACCTCAGGATTTCCAGCAACACGAGTGAGAAGGCCAACGATTGTTTAGTGGCTCAACGTCAGAAACACAATGGTATGAGCTGGTCATTTGAAGGCAGTGGAGCCCTTGCCCTTCTGACTACACTGAAAATGAACAACACTCTGGACTCGTGGCTACACGAGGGCAAGTTCTCCATGTCACTGAAATCGGAAGGAAGAGTAATATCCTCTATCAGGGCTGCTTAGTGCCTATTCCAACCGCACAGGTCGAAAAAATTGCATACGTTATTTCCGAACTAGATTCTGGGTCATGTGTCTTGACAAGGCCTGGTTTTGGAAATCGGCTCTTATCATTGCTAGGGAAAATGGAAATAGGTGGGGCAAAAAGTTTTGGGAAGAGAATCAAGGCAGGCACATCCTGCAACGGATGCGGCTTATGCTCCAAGCGTTGTCCAACAGCTAACATATCGATGCAAAATGCCACACCCGTCTTTGGCAAGAAATGCTTACTCTGTCTGCAATGTATCTATCAGTGCCCCAATGGATCATTGGTTCCTGGAATCGGAAAGTTCATGGTACTACAGGAGGGGTTTGACCTACAGAAAATCCAAGCAACCCTACCTTTGGATGAACCAGTCGATATCGATGTTGAAGCCTCCGGATTATTGTGGTTTGGTGTTAGGCGCTATCTGCAGGATACCCATGACATCTAGGCACAGCTATGTGGCGATCCTGCTCCAGTTCTCTTGGGCATTCTTCTGTTGACCACAATAGCTTTGCCGAAGGGAAGTAGATAATCACTGGAGTGGTTGCACCAAAGTCTTGAAGGTCAAGGAAAAGCACAATACAAAAAAGTGTTGGTCAGAAATAGTGGATTCCTAGCCTCATACATTCGTATGATTCACCCATATTCGAGCAATTCATACTTTTGTATAATTTCTTTCTTCCTTGTTTTCTCCTACCTTCAATGCAGAGATACTGAGAAGGAGAACATTATGAGAAAAGGAATACGAGGTATTGGGTATGCCTTTGCGCTGACACTAGCATTGGTACTGATCAACTTCTTGCCTGTGACAAGCTTAAGGACAAGGGCCATGCAAAAGTACACCATTGATGGCATTACGGTATTTGCAGAGCAGAAAGACTATGCAAATGCAGAGAGGATTGTCAGTACCATACAGACTAGCAGCCAGCGGATTCATGAGGCCTTAGGAATCCAAGAAGACCAGCATATTGATCTTTACATATACCCCGACAGAAAGGCCCTGCATAGGAAAACAATCGGTTTTGTCGGTTGGTTCCTTCCTGACTGGTATATAGGAAGGAACTCATCAGGATCTGTTTTTATAACCTCCCCCTCTGAACCGGGGCCTGAACATAGTCGGGAATCGATTGAAAAAGCTGCCGTCCATGAATATGTCCACGCCATGACAGATCGGCAGAACAAACATATGGGCTACTGGATGAAAGAGGCTTTTGCCCTCTACCTTGCTGACCAGGAACCCTCACTTTCATCATTACGGGCATCCAGGCAGATAACATTTGCAGAATACAAGAGCCAGAATCCCCTAGAGTTTGCCAATGTGGGCGGCTACTCGTTATCCTTCAATTATATGCAGTTTCTCATAGAGGAGTTCGGATGGGAAAGGGTCCTGGGGTTCCTCAATCCAGGAAAGACATTTGAGGAAATTACCGGTAGGGATGAGGAGGAAGTATTCCAACAGTGGAAACTTTCCTTAAACAGCATATAGGGGAGATTCCCTCTTCCCCTCTGCGTAAGGGTTGTCCCTTGCATAGCTTGATACCCTGATGATTCAGCATTTTTTCATTGCTAGGATCCTGCACTACAGTTCAGGACATAAGAGGTATCACCTACTAATAGTTTTCCCATGCTGGGCAAACCACACCACAGCCGGCTATAGGGCGCAGACAGGAACCAAATCAGAAGCGATGGCACAGGCCGCAGTTTTTCAAGTATGACGTTTGATGCTAACACAATGCTTCCACGCTAATTTTCTCTGCCAACTAGCCCAAAAGGGCTACATGAGCAATCAAAAACACATCAGAAATAGATGCAAATGGTTGGATAAGATCTCACCATGTAGGTATATAGGCTTACAAGAAAGCATAGAAAAACTAATTAGGAAATCGATAAAATAATAATTTGTTGAGCTACAAGTATGCTATACTTTTAATCCAGTATCACCAAAGGATAATTATGACTTCCAAAATTTGTACAAGACCAGTCATAGGTACTATTCTCGTCGTCATTATTTTGCTCGTGATAGTTGTTCTGAATGATTCGTCAAGAAGGCATCCCATTAGCTTCAGGATTTATTATGATAAGATCGATGCGATGATCTTATGCTGTATGTCAAACTATACGATGAATATCGTCGAAGCTTCTTTTTTTGAGAAGGAAGATGTGGAATATCTCCATAAAAACAATTCGCAAGTTGTTGGGTATCTCTCCTTGGTAGAAATTGGACATTGGAACACTCCCCTGATAAACGATTTGCATGAGGAAGATTATCTGGTAAATGCATCTCATGAAAAAATGAAAAGTTTGAGCAAAACTAATTATCTCGGCGATTTGTCATCCCCACATTTCAGCGAAATCCTTTTTACATACCTAGAGTCCAGAATTCTTGACAAAGGTATGGATGGTGTGTTTTTTGATACATTGGATTGGATTGACTATTACGCAGATGATGCAAGAATCTATGAAAAACTTACCTCAGGATATAAAGCTTTTTTGATTGAGCTGAGACAAAGATACCCGGATATTATAGTAATCCAAAACCGAGGGTTTGAAAGTTACAAGAAATTCAGTCACGACTATATAGATGGAATACTATGGGAAAATTTCAAGTCCCCATATATTGAAGCAGATACGAAAAAAATACAAACCCTTAAGGAATTTGATAGATCGACAAAATTAAACAGAACGAATGTTTTTGTCATTTCATTTGAAAATGAAGTTGAAAATAGAAAAACAGCAAAAACATTGAACTGGAATTTTTTGTTTAGCCAAATGGACAACAGATATTCTGAATGGGATATAGTAGTAAGGTAAAGGAAATATATGACAGGTAAAAAGAGAACCATTCTCCTACTAATATCACTAGTGCTATTGTTAGTATTGTGTGTTTCCTGTTCCTGGTTGTTTGAAACAGAAAAAACAGAGACGGCAATAACTGACAACAAAGAATTTTATAATGAGGATTCTTTGTCAGGCATCAAAGAAATGTATATTACTGTCCCAGAACCCAAAGAGAGTGATTCTCGCTATAACTTTACGCTTGAGCAATTAAATTCAAATATTGTTGATCCCTTTGCAAAGCATGACCCCGAAATCAAAGTTATTTTTCAGGAGGGATTCAACGGGAGTATCCAAAAGGATAATTATGGGTATGGGTTGAGTGACTATAATGCAACGATGAAATTAAGGGGTCAATCAGCGCGACTTGCAGATTTGGAATCGTACAAAATACGCTTGAATTCAAAAGCTCCGTGGGGCAAGTATGTTACGGTCAATCTCAACAAACACCCCTATGATGATTTGAGGATCAGAAACAAACTGGCATTTGAGTTGATAAAGGACATATCTGATATCACTAGCGTCAGCACACAATTTGTCCATCTATACATAAAGGATTTTAGCGAGGGCGACTACTCTACTCCCTATGTGGATTATGGCTTGTTCACCCACGTAGAGAATATTGACACCAGATATTTGGAAAATCATGGGTTGGACAAAAACGGACATTTATACAAATGTGAGAATTTTGAATTCAAACGATATGAGGACGTACTTAGAAATGTAAATGATGATGAGTATGATGAAAACGATTTTGAAGATATTCTTGAGATCAAAGGCGTCAATGATCATCGGAAACTAATTGAGATGCTCGATGCAGTAAACAATGAGTATAATCACATCAATGATGTCATTGCCACATATTTCAATAGGGACAATTTTATCACTTGGCTGGCCTTGAATGTAATTACAGACAATGTTGATACGCAAAGCAGGAATTACTACTTATACAGTCCAACTGATTCAACCACCTGGTATTTCATACCTTGGGACTATGATAAATCCCTGGGAGCTTATTCCGATACCAGACCAATCTGGCAAAAAGGAATTTCAAACCTTTGGGGAAACACCCTTGTGCGGAGATTTTTACGCAACACAGACAACAGGGCTGAACTTGATGCTAAGATGGTTGAGCTGGGCAATAAGATCTCCCAAGACAAATTGGAGTATTACAGTGAATTGTTCAAACCAATCGCTACAAGGTTCTTAACTACCGAACCGGATAATATACCCCCTGCGTTAGATATTGATGCTATCAATGAAGAGTTTGAACTACTAAAAGGTTCTATTCAGAAAAATTTGGAAGCATATTATACGAGCCTTGAAAGGCCAATGCCTGTTTTCCTCTATCCACCGCATCTCAATGGGAACTTCATGGAGTTTGATTGGTCCCAGTCGTATGATTTCCAAGATGATCCGATATATTATCACTTCCAAGTAAGTGGTTCGCCTTTGTTTACGGATATCTTGTATGAAGACGATATGTTGCTTAACAACGAGCTGATCATCAGGAAGTTTCCACCAGGACATTATTACTACAGAATATATAGTAGAGATTCACATGGGAATACAACTGATGCCTTTGATATTTACTATGATGACAAGACAGAAACCTATTGCTTTGGGGTAAATGACTTTTATGTTAACTAGGAGCACATATGAAGTTTAGGCATGAGCAAAAATTCTTAATCGAATATGATACCTATGCTAGGATCAGAAGCTCTCTCAAACAGTGTATGACTCTCGATGCAAACTCAGTGGAGGGGCTTGGCTATCATATAAGAAGTCTGTATTTCGATGATATGTTCGAAAGCTCTTTGCATGAGAAGTTGTCGGGTATAGTTAACAGAAAGAAATACAGGGTGAGAATATATAATTACTCTCAGGACACAATAAAATTAGAAATCAAAAGAAAATTCAATGATTATACCAATAAAGTAGCAACTACGATACAGAGAGAGGAATTTGAGAGGATTTACAACGCGGATGTCAGCGATTTGGCATTTACAGATGATAGTGTCAAAATGAGTTATTATCTTGAAATGAGAAACAATCTACTACGTCCGAAAGTGATTGTAGATTATTACAGGGAGGCCTTTGTACTGCCATATAACGAAATAAGGGTTACCTTTGACACGCAGCTTTCCGCTGCCAAACCGCGTATGGATATATTTTCTGATAGGATACATAGTGTAGCTTTACCCCCATGCTACTCATTGATTTTGGAGGTGAAATATAACAATTTTCTACCTAGCCATATTAAAACAATATTGGAACGATATGATCTAACAAGATTATCCGTTTCTAAATTTTTGTTATGCCGGGATAGAATTCAATAAGGAGATTTTTGCATGAATGAATTGCTGAATTTTAATGATTTACTAAAAAACAGTGTAATTGAATCATCATATTTGGGAACCTACTCAATCAGAGATATTGCGAGTGTCATTCTAGTGACATTTGCCGTGAGTCTCTTTATGTTTTATATATACAAAAAAACATATAGTGGGAATGTATATAGCCACAAGTTTAATGTCTCTTTAGTGGTAATGGCCATAATTACCTCGGAAGTAATTTTGACTATAAGTTCGAACTTGGTGCTGTCGTTAGGCATGGTTGGAGCCTTAAGCATAGTGAGGTTCAGGACAGCTGTTAAAGAGCCGTTGGATATTGTCTTTATGTTCTGGGCGATTGCAATAGGGCTTACGACGGGAGCCAGGCTATATGCCCTGACAATTATAAGTGCCCTTCTGATTGGTACGATTTTGTTTGTCTTATTGAAATTCAAAAATACAAATAATGACTACTTGCTGATCATTCATCACATGACAAAAAGTAGTGATGGTGTGTTCGAGCTATTGCAGGAAGTAAACTATACGATAAAGTCAAAGACTGTTTCTCGTGGATTAATCGAACACACGCTTGAAATAAAACTCCTAGGTGCTGGCAGTGGGTTGGTTGAAAAACTTGCTGAAATTGAAGGTGTCTCACATGTTTCTCTTGTAAGTTACAATGGGGATTTTGCTCAATAACAGGGGTGATCAGTTGAATAGCAAAGAAAACACAATAGTAGAAATTACAACTGTCCTCCTTGAGACATTATTGGTAAATATTCTTATCAATTTTTTCTTCTATGAGCTGCAACCAAACCAAGCAGTATATTTGTCATTAAACCCTCATCCACTATTTCTGTTTTCGCTTCTCATGGGATTACGGTATGGGATAAAGATTGGGGTATTTTCTGCTTGCATCTCCTGTCTGTTCTATTTTGATGTGTATATGCAGACACAGGGAAATGCTGAGTTGTTCTTTGCATATTTCAAATACTATAAATATCCCCTGTTGTTCTTGTGGGGTGGGTTCATTCTTGGAGCATTCAAAGATAATCATAGAAGAAAGGTTAGGAAGGCAAACGAAACTATTGATTTTTTGACACATGAAAATGCAAATCTTGAAAAGGATTATTCGTACCTGGAATCAATACAAAAAGAGTTGAAAAATCAGATAATCAAATCTGATGAAAGTATCAACAGCCTGTATGACATAGCAAAGAAACTTGAAAGTTTTGAGATTGAGGAAATCTATTCTGAAACGATCGGAGTCTTAAAAAAATACCTGAAAGCTACAAATATTTCCCTCTATACAGTGGATAGAGAACAAGATTATTTACGATTGAAAATTTCCTACAGTGATGTGGAGTCTAGTAATTCCATTAAAGCCTCTACCTGTTCCTGGTTTCTGCACGTAGACAAGGAAAGAAGAGTTGTGAAAAATCCGAACTACAGGGAAGGTGATGATGTACCTCTCATGGTTGGTCCCCTGATCAGAGATGATAGGGTCATAGCAGCGGTAATTATTACCAGCATGGAATTTGATATGATTTCAGAGTATGCCTTCAATTTGTTTCAGCTTATCATTGATTGGATCAACCGAACCCTCGAAAAGGCAAAATATGTTGAAAGCCTGAAGGAGAGTAAACACATAGAAAATACTAAACTCATAAAAGATTCAGACTATTTTAAGAATCAGATCAAAATTGCAAGAAGAAGAAAAAAAGAATTTGGGATGGAATACTGCCTATTGTCATATAGGGTTAAGGACTATGACCTTATAACAATAGACACCTTGGTCAGAGATACGTTACGAGCTGTTGACCTGGCATATTACAATGAAAACAAAGCAGTGATTACGTTCTTATTGCCAGCAACAAAAAGGGAACACGCCATGCTCATTGAAGAGAGGATAGAAAAGAACTTTAGCGATAATTTTGTAAAGATTGATCTGAATCCATTAGATGAACGTACAGCGTAGGGTATGCAAATTCCTAAGGAAGGGCAAATGACCAAGAGAAACCTACTGAAGAATGATGCAAGCAATACTAGGAGTGTTCAGACAATGCAACGTAAGGGTATCACCAAAGTGCCATATGGAGACAAAGACTGCCATACCTCAAGAATCCTCCCCCCTTTGGAGGCCCAATGAAATATATAGCATATGCAGCACTGATGATTGCTGACATCCTAGTGATACTATTTTTCATCCTATTTGAACAATATGCACTCCAAGTTCTGCTTTTGCATGCATTTTTGATTTTTGTCAGTTGGAGAATATACGTTACCTTTGCTAGTGAAGTGGAGGTATTACCGTACTTTATTCTGTTTTTCATGCCAATTCTTGGGATGATTATTTTTTTCACCCTATATGGTAGTCTCCATTACTTTGTGAGGGATGGTAATGCCATCAATGATTACGAGCAAATGCTTTCTGTAAAACTTGCCAGAAGAAAAAGAAAAAGAATTGACTATGACAGTGAAATACAAACAATGAGCTATTTTGATATGTTTTCTTTCATCGATCCTGAAAGGAAAAAAGAAATATTAATTAATTCCCAATATGCATATAAAATCAATAACGCAAAGATTCTAGCAAAAGGATTGGAATCGGAAGACAAAGAAGTTCAACATTACGCTGCTACCCTTCTCAACAGCCAAGAAAATCAGTTTACCAACACTATCAGCATATTGAGAGATGCATATGAAATACAAAAGACCGAAGCCAATTTGGATGCATTGATTATTGCCTATCATGATTACATACGCTCATCATTCATTGGAAAAGAGAGTATACAAATATTCAAAAAGGAATATGTCGATTTGTTACTGCAGAAAGTACACAGGGAAACATATGATCTAAAATCGTTACAAAGTTTGTTTGTTTCATTCATTGAGATCAATGATTTTTATAACGCTACGCTGTTACATCACAAAATCGAGGAAGAATTTGGCAAGAGCTCACAATCAATCGTAAACAAATTACACATTCTATATAAGAAAGGGTATACCTCCCAACTAGTTGACGCCCTTCTCACCATTGAACCTGAACAATGTACAGATGAGCCTAAGTTGAAAGAACTCCATGATTTCTTTGTGAAGGAGGTACAGTAAGATGAGAATATGCATGATTGCTGAAGGCTCCTACCCCTATGTTGCTGGTGGGGTCTCCAGTTGGATCAATCAGATCATAACGGCTTTCCCAGACAACGATTTTGTAGTCGTTTCAATAATGCCAAGTAGAAAAGAGACTGTAGAGTACAAATATGAGATCCCAAAGAATGTAGTTTCAATACGTACTATTTACCTCAATGATTATATAAAGATACGACACAAGAAAATAGTAAGGCAATACAGATTCAGCAAAGAGGACGAACAAGAATTAAGGAAATTGATCAGAAGCGCTTCTGACCTTGATTGGGAGTATATTATCAAGCTATTCAATACCAGGGACAGTACTGGTTCTTGTATTGATTTTTTGCAAAGCAAGTTTTTTTTCAATGAGATAGTTTCCCTGTACAATGAAAAATGTGGTGAAGAAATTTTTAATGTCTTTTTCTGGACTATGAGAAATATGTTCTTGCCTTTGCTATATCTCATCCAACAAAAAGCGGAAGACGCGGATATTTTCCATTCTGCATCAACAGGATATGCTGGCATATTGGCAACATCATTTGCTGTAAGAAAAAATAAAGGGTTTGTGATATCAGAACACGGTATATATGGGAGGGAAAGAGAGGAAGAATTGTTAAAGGCCAAATGGGTCACTGGAATTTATACAAAATTATGGATTGATTACTTTTATTCAATGTCTTCGGCTGCGTATAGAAGGGCAGATGTCATTACATCCCTATTCCAGGCCAATAGAAAGATCCAAATACAACTTGGCGTTGATAGGAAAAGAACGAGAATTACACCTAACGGCATAAATTATGACAAGCTACATATCGAGAAAGAACCCCATGATGGAGTTGCTATCGGCTCAATCCTTAGAATCGTCCCTATTAAGGATGTGATGACAATGATTCGAGCATTTCGGATCGTAAAGGATAAGGTGGACAATGTTACATTTTATCTGATCGGACCTGCTGAAGAAGACTCGGCCTACTTTCAACAGTGTTTGAATTTGGTGCAACTTCTTGATCTTCAAGATTCCATACAATTCACGGGTAGAGTTGCTATTAAGGATTTTCTTGGGAAATTGGATATGTTGGTGCTCACATCAATATCTGAAGGACAACCTTTGGTAATCCTTGAAGGCTGGGCTGCTAAAATTCCTAGCATTTCAACAGATGTCGGTAGCTGCAGAGAGTTGCTTGAGCAGGATACATTCGAAGGTCCTTGCGGTATAGTTACAAAAATAGCTTCTCCAAGTGATACTGCAAGAGCTATCTTTCAATTAATTGCAAACCCTGCTTACAGAAACACAATGGGAGAAAATGGATTTAGACGAGGAAAGAGATTGTACAATGAAAAAGTATTGGTATCGAACTATTCAGAAATTTATGCTTGCGTGTATAAAAAGTACAACAAATAAGGTGGCATGATATATGGCAGGTATCGGTTTTTCACTCCAGAGAATGTTTGATAAAGAGACTTTTTCCAGTAGAGCTCTGGCATATGAATATTCATCATTTATTGCAGCCGGCCCATGGATTATCAGCGTACTATCTATCAACTTTTTACTCATTCTCATGGATCTGATACAAAGTGATTATTCAGAAAGAGATTTGTTTTCTGCAACGATTGTATACTCGTTCCTCTTTTCCAAAATATTGGTCGCCCCCATACAGTTGGTAGTTACCAGATATATTACGGACAAATTGTATAACAAGGAGTACGATGTATTGAAACCCACATATATTGGGGTAAACAATATTGTATTCTTTGTCAGTTTGCTTATTTCTCTAGTGTTCTATTTCAATATACCTCTACCAATCTATTACAAGGTACTTTCGTCGTTTATATTTATATTGATATCAATGATTTGGGTAATAATGATATTTCTGAGTGCAGTAAAAAACTATAAGCTTATAGGAATAGCCTATTGCATAGGGGGCCTGATTACAGTCGCTTTGGTTTTTTATTTTCTCGAAAATCCAATACCTTTCAGAGAAATGACAACCTTAACTAATTTTCTGTTATCGTATGTCATTGGGTTGAGTGTGACATTCATAATACTTGCTTACACATTCTTCTCCACCTTTCATTATGGGAATCCTTATACATATGATTTTATCAGGGCTTTCGGCAAACATGCGGTGTTAAGCTTCATAGGTTTATTGTATACGTGTGGCTTATGGGTCGACAATATCATCTTATGGTTTGGCGATTACCAAGTTAAGGTCCATGATACTTTTATTTTTGCACCTTACTATGACAATGCAGTATTTTTATCTTATCTTACAACCATCGTGACCCTCGTCCTTTTCCTTGTAATCATAGAGACGGAATTTTATAAAACATATAAAGACTACTTTGGCAATGTCAATTCCACACAGACACTGCAAGAGATAGATGCATCGAAAAATACAATGATAGAATCCTTGCGATATAATCTTTTCTATACTTTTATGATCCAACTATTGGTCAGCATAACACTGGTGTTGCTTGCAGGGCCAATATTCAAGGTACTCAATATCAATTATGTTATCAGAGATATTTTCAAGCTAACTACTATCGGAGCCTTGTTCAACATCAGTTCATTCATTTGCATTCTAGTCCTTCTGTATTTTGAAAAAAGGAAAAGCGCCTTATTGATAGCATTTTGCTTTTTCACTTCCAATGCCGGATTGACTCTGTTTTTTTGCACACAACCCTTGCAGTACACCGGCTATGGATTCGCAATCGCATCAGCCTTCACGTTTGTCGTAGCCTTATTCCCTCTTCGGTATTATCTACAGAACATCAACTATGAAACCTTTGCCCTCCAGCCCATTTATTTGCATGAGCCAAATGATATTTTTGTAACATTTGCAAATTACCTCAATAGAAGGTGTGACAAAAAGCAGAGGATTTCCAACAATAGGCATGGACGACAAAGAAGATAGGTGAATGTGTATGGACAGAAGGGAGTGCTAGTGTTTGCAGATGGCAAGTAGCGCATACCACGAGGCTTCCCTTACCGGACACATGCAAAACACCCGGCTTATTGCTAAGCCGGGTGTATCTTGTACGAGAATAGTGAACCTATCAGGCCTTGTACAGTGGCAGTTCCTGGTAGTGGGTATGCAAGAGGTGGTGAGCCTTCTCGCCGTTCGGAGAGCCCAAGAAATCCTCATATAACTTGATGATGGAGGGGTTCTGGTGTGAACAGCGGTAGGTACTCTTCTTGTCATCTGCATAGAGACCTTCAGACCTTTCCTTGCGCAAGATGTCATTGGCACCATAGGGCTGACCACCACCGGCGATACAACCACCACGGCAAGCCATGATTTCAATGAACTCATAGGGTGCCCTAGTTCCGGCAGCCTTGGCTTCACGAATTTCATCCAAGACTTCCTTCGCATGGGAGAGCCCATGGACAACAGCAACTCGGACAGGAGTTCCATCGAAATCAACCGTGCCCTTCTTGATCTCATCAAGGCCACGGACAGCTTCGACTTCGACTCTGTCCATCTCCTTACCGGTCACCACATTGTATGCAGTGCGAACAGCTGCTTCCATGACACCACCGGTGGCACCGAAGATTGTCCCGGCCCCTGAGTATTCTCCGATGGGGCTATCAGCCTCAACTTCCTCAAGTTTCAGGAAATCCACACCTGAGTTCTTGATCAGGCGACCAAGCTCACGGGTAGTAAGGACCAAGTCCACATCCTGAAATCCTGAGGCACTCATGTTGTCATCGCGCTTGGACTCAAATTTCTTTGCGGTACAGGGCATGATGGCTACAGAGAAAATCTCAGCGGGATTAAGACCGGCTTTCTCAGCATAGAAGGTCTTGGTAATCGCACCATGCATCTGCATAGGGCTCTTACAGCTGGAGACATTGTCAAGCAAGTCAGGATAATGCTTCTGGACATAATCAATCCATGAAGGGCAGCAGGAAGTCAGCAAGGGAAGAGTTCCTCCCTTTGTAATCCTACCTACAAGCTCATGACCCTCTTCAATGATGGTAAGGTCAGCACTGAAGTTCGTATCATGAACTGCATATGCCCCGACCTTCTTCAATGCCGCGTAGATTTTCTTGGTCGTGACCGTACCGGCAGGAAGGCCAAAGCTCTCACTCAAGCCGACACGAATGGAAGGGGCTATCTGGACAACCACCTTCTTGGTGGGGTCCGCAACAGCTGCGCGGAATTCACTGGTCTCATCCTTTTCGTAGATGGCGCCAACAGGACAGTGTGCAGCACACTGGCCGCATTTGACACAGGGGCTGTCATCGAGCTTGAGCATGGCTGCGGGAGCCATGCAGGTGCCGTCTCCACGTCCAATGAACTCAAGGGCGAAGACACCTTGCAAATCCTGACAGACCTGTACGCAACGACCGCACTTGATACACTTTGAAGGGTCAAGGACGATGGAAGCGGATGAAGTGTCCTTAGGCGATTCGTTCAGGCGCACTTCAAAGGGTTGCTCGCGAATACCAAACTCAGCCGCCAAATCCTGTAGCTCACACTCTCCATTACGGATACAGGTGAGACAGGATGAAGGGTGTGTGCTGAGGATCAGCTCAAGGATTGTCTTCCTCACTTCGAAAAGCTCAGGGTCATTGGTGATGACGCTCAAACTTTCATGGACAGGAGTGGCACAGGCGCGAATGATCTTGGCGCTACCCTCCTGCTTAACAATACAGAGCCCGCAGGACCCGAAAGGTACCAGGTCGTCGTGATAGCAGAGCGTAGGGATCCTGACACCGGCTGCCTTTGCAGCGTTCAGGACACTTGTGCCCGCCTCAACTTCTACGGGAATACCATTTATCTTTACATGTACGATACTCAATTTATTCCTCCTCTGTCGGATCCTACTGGACTACGACGGCTCCAAACTTACAGGTCTCCAAACAGACGCCACACTTGATACAGATGTTCTGGTCTATCACATGAACCTGTTTCTTATCGCCGGTAATAGCACCGACAGGACACTTACGCGCACATGCTGTACAGCCGATACACTTGTCAGCAAGAATCGAATAGGTGACCAATTTCTTACAGGTGCCACTGGGGCAGGTCTTGTCTTCAATATGGGCACGATACTCTTCTGCAAAGAACTTCATGGAAGAGAGGACCGGGTTGGGAGCTGTCTGGCCTAAGGCACACAGAGAACCCAACTTCATGGCTTTTCCGATGGTCTTCAAGGTCTCCAGGTCCTCGGGTACGCCGTTTCCAGAAGTAATCTTCTCCAGGATATTGCACAACGAGCGTCCACCAATTCTACAGGGGGCACACTTTCCACAGGATTCGTCAACGGTGAAGTTCAGGTAGAACTTGGCAACGTCTACGATACAGTCATCCTCGTCCATAACGATCATACCACCGCTTCCCATCATGGAACCGATGCGCACCAGAGACCCGAAATCGATGGGGGTATCAAGATCCGCTTCGGTGATAACACCACCGGAGGGTCCACCGGTCTGCACAGCCTTGAACTTACGGCCGTTGGCTATGCCACCACCGATGTCAAAGACAATCTCGCGCAAGGTGGTTCCCATAGGAACCTCAACCAACCCAGAGTTTCTGATCTTACCGGTAAGGGCAAAGACCTTGGTTCCCCTGCTGTCAGCGGTACCAATCTTACTGAACCAGTTGCCACCTTTGGTGATGATGACAGGGATGTTTGCCCAGGTCTCAACGTTGTTAATGACAGTCGGCTTACCCCAAAGACCCTTTACGGCAGGGAATGGCGGACGAGGCTGTGGCATTCCACGCCTTCCTTCGATGGACTGCAGAAGAGCTGTCTCTTCACCACAGACAAAGGCACCAGCACCAAGGCGGATCTCAATGTCAAAATCAAAACCACTTCCTAGGATGTTATTGCCCAAGAGCCCATATTCGCGGGCTTGGCCCATAGCGATTTCAAGACGATGGATGGCCAAGGGATACTCAGCACGAATATAGATGAAACCCTTCTGTGCACCGATGGCCTTACCACAGATGGTCATGGCCTCAAGCACGGAGTGCGGGTCCCCTTCAAGGGTAGAACGGTCCATATAGGCACCTGGATCGCCTTCATCAGCATTACAGACTACATACTTCACATCATTCTCAGCCTGTTTGGAGAAGTTCCACTTCATCCAGGTGGGGAAGCCTGCCCCTCCGCGCCCACGAAGGCCTGCAGTCTTAAGCTCATTGATGATTTCCTCGCCGGTCATCTCAAAGAGGGCCTTCTCAAGGGCCTCATACCCCTCACGGGCGATGTACTCGTCGATATTTTCAGGATCGATGAATCCACAGTTGCGAAGCACAATACGGAACTGCTTCTGGTAGAACTGGATGTCCTCAACCTTGGCATGTTTTCGGCTATCGCTCTTGTCATAGAGTAAGCGGGTCACTTCACGACCCTTGATGATATGCTCGGCGATAAGTTCGTGTGCGTCCTTAGGAGTCACCTTTACATAAAATGAATCCTCAGGGAGAATCTTTACGATCGGACCCTGCTCACAAAAGCCAAAACAGCCGGTCTTGATGACCTGCACTTCATCGGCAACGCCCTGATCCTTACACTCTTTTACAAGGTTCTGATAAATCTGGTCCGCACGACTTGATTCACAAGCAGTACCTCCACAGACCAAGATGTAGTTTCTGAAAGCCATTATCTACCCCCGTCCTTCTGAATGATGTCAGCAGCAGGTCGATCAAAGAGGTGATCGGTCACCAGTTGCTTTCCAATGATGTGCTGCTCAACAATTTTCCTTGCTGTCTGGGCATCCACATTTCCATAAATGGTGTTAGGCATGCCGGGAACCAGGACCTCAATGGTCGGCTCCACATAGCAAAGGCCCATGCATCCGGTCTGTGTGACCGATACGTTTTCAAGCTTATACTCGTCAAGGGCTGCCAGGAAGGTATCCAAGACAACCTTGGCCCCAGCGGCGATGCCGCACGTGCCCATTCCAATGACGATACGTGAGTCCTTTCCTTCAATGTCGCGCTTCTGTATTGCGCTTTGCTTTTCATCTCTGAGCTTTCTCAGCTCTTCAAGTGTCATTTTTGCCATTATCTGGTCTCCTAGGTAGTGTAAAACAGTGGTTCATGCCAAAAAAGGTGAGTGTTGTACATACAGTGGCTTCAGGTCCTCTTCTTGTGATTCCAAAAACTCCTTGAGCAAGTTTAGGGTACCACTGGTGGATAACTGACCCAAGATGTCAGTGAGCTCTCTTTTGGAGAGTTCATATCCCCCTTCTCCCTTGACCGTCGTAAGTGTACGCTTTACGACAAGCTCATCAGCGAGAGGATGACTCATTAGAGCCAGAAGTGTTGAAGGAAGGTCCCCAAAGGGAGGTGTATCCACGTTATTGAGGGGGAAGCTACAAGTGACCTTGGTCCCCAGACCCAATTCGGAATGCAAGGAGAAGCTCCCTTCACAAGCAGTAGTAGCCTGTACAAGAAATGGCAACCCCAAACCGACCTTACGTTTTGTATGTTTGACCCCATCTGTAACAAAAGGGTCCAGCACCCGAGCTTTCAAATCCTCATCCATTCCCTTTCCGTTGTCCTCTATGGTACATACCAATAGGGTATCATCCTCCTGAAGGGTCAGAAGCACTTCAGTGCTACCGGCCTCAAAGGAATTCTGGACAATGTCCAACAGAAAATCACAGATAAAAATATGCATAGGCCCTGTTTTGCGCTCCTTATCTGTACTTTGAAATAATTCCGGCAATCTGGTCCTTAGTGACCTTGCCGAACACTTCCCCACCAACGGTGAGAACCGGAGCGAGCCCGCAACAACCAACACAACGGACAGCTTCCAAAGAGAAGAGCCCATCGTCAGTTACACCACCGATGTCAATTGCAAGAAGCTTGTTCAACTCGTCAATGAGTGGTTGTGCACCCTTCAGATAACAAGCGGTACCCATACAGACCTGTATGTTGTGTTCACCTGGCTTTGTCAGCTTGAAAAAGTGATAAAAAGAAACAACACCCCAGATAGTTGCCAAGGGGACATCCAACAAAGCGGCGACTTTGTCTGCTGCTTCCCGGGAGATGTAGCTCTGTTCCTGTTGCACCTTATGGAGAACCATAATGAGATTGCCCGGCTTATCCTTCCATTCCTCGATGAAAGAGATTAGTTCAGGCGAGAACTTGTTTTCGTTAGTTTCCGACATGTAACCTCCAGTACCCAATATTTTTAGTTTGCCCATTCTACCATTTTTTCGCAAATCGTGTCACCATATTCTTACAACTTATGGTAATAACCATACCATTCACCTGCATTTTTGAATTAAATATTGACCAATTTCATGGTTTAATGTACAATTAATCACATTAACAGGAGAATTACCATGAACAATGACCAATTGATAAGAATCACAAGATACTACCGATCTCTGAACCGTCTTAAAACAATAGGACTGGAAAAAGTCTTCGCTCACAACCTTGCTGATGCAGCAGGAGTTTCAGCTGCAATCGTCCGTAAGGATTTCTCTCAATTGGCGATATTTGGACAAAAAAGGGGGGGCTATGAGATCCATGACCTGCTTAAGTCCCTCGGGGAGATTCTAGGCAAGGGTGATCCTCAGAACTGCATCATCATCGGCTGTGGAAGAATCGGTAAGGCCTTGATGCACTACAACGGCTTTGAGCCGGATGGCATACGCATAGTAGCTGGTTTTGACAGTGACCCCATGGTGTACAGCGACGCATCGCACCCGGTGCCCATCTATCCTATCAATCGCATTGATGAGGTAGTGGACGCCCTTGAGGTGACAGCTGGCATCATCGCAGTCCCTGAGCAAGCTGCCAACGACAGCTATGAAAGGCTGGTCAAGGCAGGTATCATGGGGATCATGAACTTCAGCCCCATCACACTGAAGCCCCAGCTTCAGGAAGACGGGACCATGCCGGTCGTGCACAACATAAACATAGCACTCGAACTCGAACAGATTTTCTACGAACTCAAGTTTCCCAAGAACGGGGGCGCCTCACCTGCGCAAAAGCGTAAGCAAGAGCGGAAGGTGATCGCTGACGCCGCTAAGGGTTGATAGGTTCCAAGCCATAGGCGTCCCGTCAGTATTAAGAGCCACTGACGGGGCGATTATTGCACTTGAGCCATACTCCCAACCCAAACCATCAAACAATAAACCATTGAGCAGAAATTGGTCATAATGATGCCAGGAACCTCCGAAATAGCAGGTTCCTGGTTTGTCATACCTGTTCTCCCCATCCATAAACGGCGAATACCAGACATCTGAATAGACCAAATCCCTTCTGCCTGTGATCCCTAGGGAACCGCTGGCCATATAGGTGCGCGATCTCTGGTCCCCTATGTCGATGAGAGCAGGTTGTACTGCGCTGTTGTTCTTGTAGGAATCGGGATCGGTATTGAAATCGCCACACAGGACGATGAGGCTGCCTTCGTGTCGTGTCGCCGCTTCCTTGAGGACACGGCTAAGGTTTAGGCGTAACGCCTCTGTCTCGGCAAACTCCCCTATCTGGCTCTTTGCATGTAGGGCGAAGATGACAACTTCCCCCCGTTCTGTATCGAATACCGCTTCCAGAACAGGCCTTGAGCCTTCTACAGCGTGCACAGCTACCCTCTTGGGCTTGCTGCGACTTATCACGGCAGTGGCGATGGCTGAGTCTTCGCCTTTGGCAACTGCATACCACAGGTACCCTTTACGCCCCAGGTGCCTGTCCAAGAGATCGGCGATAACCCCTTCGTGCTCAATCTCCTGCAAAACCAAGACATCACACAACCCAATGCTTCGGTTGGTCAGCACCTCATTGAGAGTTCTCAATCGCATATGATAGGATTCTGTGCTCCACTTCTCCGAGGGGCGGTACTCAGGGTATTCGTCCCCATCGAGCTTGTCGTCCATGAGGTTCTGCACATTGTAGGTAAGGATCTTGAACTCTTTTTCGTTGGAGATTTGTGCATCGAGGGTGCATCCACAGCCTACAAGAATAAGAAGGACCAGGATGAGAAGAGGAAAAGTCAGGACTGTATATTTTTTCATGGTACAAGAGGAAGGGGAAAAGTCCCCTCTCTTGCTTCAGATTTTTATGTTTTTCCCTAATGAGTAGCAGAAATAGAGTCCTGCGAGGGCATCCTGGATGTCAAATCGGTCGATGTCCATCTCACGGGACTTCATGATACCAATCTTCAGATTATCCAAGCAGGGGTCAAAGCTAAGGTCGGACTCATCCAAGATATTGAGACAGAAATCCCTCAAATCTGCCCACTTCTGATTATAGAACATGAAAAGCACCTCATCATAGTGCTGGTCTATCTGGTTGAGATCCCTTGCCTCAGAAAGGAAGCTGGGGAAAAACCCCTTGATATTCCCACTGTTCAGCTGCTCATAGAGAGAGGAAAGCCTGGGAGAACCAAACTTGAAGAAGGATGCAATGACAGCATAGCGAGTCTGACGGAAGGTGGCACTTCTTCCTTGCTCGACAGAGATAAAAAACTCCTGGTAGAAGGTGCCCTCCTTATCCATATGCCGCTTTGCTATCAGATAGTCAATTATCTCATCAATATGCTTTGCTGAGTGGGAGAGCTCATTGACCAGAGGGAGGTATTCAGTGTTTTCAGTTATGCGTGCAAGGGTCTTGCTTGCCATGGAGCGTACCGATGACCACCGGCCATGCTTGAGCAGGGTGAGCATCACCTCCTTGACCTTAGGATCCTTCTTATACGAACCAAGGGCAGCAATGGCATCAAGCTGCACATAGGAGTCATCATCGCGTGCTACCTTGATGAGGTCATCCAGCAGAGCTTTTCGGGGCCTGTCGGCCAGAGCACGTACAGCCTCAATCTTATCAGAGGAGAATGGGGAGGCAAGGATCGACCGGATCTCACTTGTCGCCATGTTGTTGTAGTTGCTTCCCAAAGAGTGCATCAGGAATCTGCGTTTTGCCGGGTCGGTGGTCTTTTCCAGCTTCTCGATCATGGAGACAGCTTTCAGGCCGTGCATTGAAAACACAACTGCCGCTGCCGCCTGGGAGGAGTAGGCACCCACTTCCTGGAGTCTGGCGGCCACCAGGGCCTCTATGGCGGTAAGGGCCATGGCGAAAAGGAATACCAGCGTATACCCATTACCTGCAGCCTTACCATCGAGGATGAAGAGTGAGCGGGCAACATCACCGTTGTCGGCCAAGAGACCGCTTATGATACCTACCAAGAAGGCTATTATCGCAATGACAAAGTTTGCCATGGAGTTGAAGCCGACTGCATCATCATCGGGCATCACCTGTTGCACCAAGCGAAAAACCAGAAGGGCGATGAGTCCGACGAAGAAGTAGGTGAAAAATCCTAGGATGAAGAACCATACGGGAGCGACCTCTGGGGTTATCAGGGCCCAGAGAAGAAAGAAGAAAAGGGAAAACAAGGAGGATATGAATACCAGAGGTCGTGAACCTAGGCGGTCAGAGAACTGCCGACTGATGTAACTGGCTGCCACCATGGCGAGGCCCAGCACCACAGAGTAGAGCACGACCATACTGCTTGACAGTCCAAGCTCGATCCTGAGAAAGGGAACGGTAAGGCCGAATATGACGGCAACTGCGGTGGCAATCCACCTGAGGAGGAGTCTTCTGCTCAAGAACGACTGTCTCATAGCATCCTTGAATATGGTGAATACAGTACTGCCCTTCTTGTGGATGATGGTGCTGCGTGAGGGAACAAGGGACATCTCATAGGCTGCAAAGAAGTTCATGAAAGCGCCGATCAACTGCAGTCCGATAAGGCCGACAAGGCCTGAGAACTGCTGTATGCCCAGGACAAGGGCGGTGATGCAGCGCACGACCATGGAGGAGCTCTGGTAAGCAACGTTGACGTTGGCTACCACCTTGCCCCGGTTGGAGACACTGCTGATGCTTTTCATGGTGAAATCGTTGAGGGCGATGCCGATCATACGGAAAATATTGAAGGTAGTATAGATGCCAAGCAACAAAAGGACTGCTGCGTTACCAGTCATGAAGAATAGCCCTATATAACCAAAGCAGACAACACCGCGGATCAGCCATGCTGCTGACTGCACTTTGACCTGGTTCTTCCCCTTGAAAATGATAGAGACAAAAGGAAGAACAACACCTGCTATATAGGAGGATGATGCAATGTATCCCAATGCAAGGTTCCCTGCACCAAAGTAAATGGCCAGCAGATAGACGAGGGTATCACCTAGCAGGCTGTATGCAATTCCATTGTACACTTCCTGCTGGTACATGTGCTTCCGTCCCAGCTGTTTCTCTGTTTCACTCAGGTATTTTGTCTTGGACATAGCGTGCTAGAGCTCACTCCTTGTCGTAATAATCCTGCTCACCAAGCCATAGGTGAGTGCTTCTGTACTTGACAACCAGTGATCCCGCTCAGTGTCCTTGGTTACCTCTTCAATGGTTTTGCCTGTCTCTTGGGCAATGAGTGCATCAAGTTTGGCTCGAAGCTTCTCCAGATGCAGGGCATGTATCTCTATGTCGGTGGCGACGCCTTTCATGCCGCTCATGGGCTGATGGATAAGGTAGGTCGAGTTGGGAAGTGCAAGCCTTCTCTCTGCAGGAACTGCAAGCAGTACAAGTGCTGCCGCGCTTGCAACAAGGCCCATTCCGACCATGGTCACAGGGCAGGAGACAAAACGGGCCATGTCAAAGATGGCGTACCCGGCATCGACATCGCCACCGGGGCTGTTGATGAAGATCCTTACAGGATCATGGCTCTCGCCTTCCAAGACCAGCAGCTGTTTGATGACAAGTTCTGCACTCTCTTTATCAATCTCACCGCTAAGCATGATGGAGCGGGTCTTAAGGAGTTTTTCGTTTATCTGGGGATCCTGCACTGCAGGCTTCTTTTCTTCGTTTTCTGGCATGAAAAGCCTCTCTTTATAAAGGTTTGTCGCTTTCGCGTTTGGCCCAAGTATACGGGATAAGCTACATATTGAAAAGGGATGATAGATTGATTACTTTCATTTCTCACATGCTCTTGACATTCTGCTTAAATTCTCTTTCTATAATGTCCTTGGAAGTTGGAATAATTTCAGGCAACAGCATTAAGAACTGCCCTATAATAAGGGCAAAATTCAGCGATTTGCACAGTTCGCAAAAAAAATGAATTGACAAAAACTAGCATCAATTGTATATTTTTGGTACCTCTAAAACTTTCTCAAAGGAAAATATATTGAGTACCTTTTTTGATATCACACAATCAGCTGACAAATTAAACATCACACCTCAACAAGTACGATCTCTTTGTCGATTTGGTAAGATTCAAGCACAGAGAGTTGGAAATTCATGGATGATAGACGAGCATACAATGGAAAAATTCATAGCAACAAACTCATATGGAGAAGTATCTGACAGGATCAATACACAGCAAATAACAGAACAGCCAATTGCTCTGAGTTTTTTTTCTGGAGCCATGGGTCTTGATATTGGTATAGAAAAAGCAGGGTTCAACGTACGTCTGGCCAGCGAAATTAATCCTGCCTGTCGAAAAACAATACGGAAAAATCATCCTGAAATTGGACTTATTGGTGATATCCGAAAGTATTCCGAAAACGAAATTCTTACAGCCGCTGGTCTTAAAGAAGGCCAGGAAATCGACCTTATTATAGGCGGCCCTCCTTGTCAAGCATTCAGTACTGCTGGGAAGCGTTTGGGGTTAGAAGATGATAGAGGAAACGTATTCCTCCGATATATTGATTTGATCCATCAACTACGTCCCAAGTATGCTGTCATTGAAAACGTACGAGGTCTTCTTTCAGCACCTATGAAACATATACCCCATAAGGATCGTACCAAGGAAATGCAAGCATCTCTCGACAATCTTGCCGGTGGAGCCCTCTTTCATATTTTGAAACAATTGGAGAATGCAGGATATACGGCTAGTTTCAACTTGTACAATGCAGCAAATTTTGGCACTCCACAAAAACGTGAGCGCGTTGTAATCATTTGCTCAAGAGATGGAAAACGTCCACCCTTCTTAGTGCCGACCCATGCAGAACATGAGCTATTCGGACTATCTCCCTGGAAAACATTACGCCAGGCTATCGAACCCATTCAAAAAACACAACAGGACTCTATAAAATTTCCAGAACGTCGCCTGAAATATTATAGGATGTTGGATGAAGGGCAAAATTGGAAAAACTTGCCTCGGGAAATTCAAAGGGAAGCTTTGGGGGCCTCGTATGATTCAGGTGGAGGCAAAACAGGGTTTTACCGGAGACTGGCTTGGGACAAGCCATCTCCTACGCTTGTCACTCATCCTGCAATGCCAGCAACCGACCTAGCACATCCAACATTAGACAGACCCCTGAGCGTACAGGAATACAAAAGGATTCAAGAGTTCCCCGATGATTGGGAAATACAGGGAACCCTCATTGAGCAGTATAAACAGATAGGCAATGCCGTACCAATCAAGCTAGGCACGGCCATTGGTTCATTAGTCATGGCACTACTCAATAAGGAAGAGGTTCTGAGCTTTCCCAATTTTCCCTATTCTCGATACAAGGGAACAGATGATATTTCATGGAGAAGAGAGATGGAGCGTAAAATAAAGGCTTTAAAAATCTGAGATAGACCGTTTGATTGCAAGGTGTGCAACCGTTGCTCTGGTAACATTACCAACCTCTAGACATATAGCAAGTAACTGTTCATAGGTTCCAACCCCACCAAGGAAATCCCAATATTCTTTTCCTATCAATACACAGGTATCACTCTGCATATTGAAAATGCCATTTGGAATTGTCCACTTATAGGAACTCCTATCTTCACCATAGGGATTATAATAAAGGCAGAAAAATGGCTTATACCTTGGATTCTCAGCCAACAAGTGTAACATATCTGATTTTGCTTTCTCGGTCTGATCTAAATTCGGTTTTACTGTCTTAAGCGATAAAAAATATTCCTGTCCATCACGCTTGAACCACAGGTCTGAGATTACCCTAACAGAAATGGTATCCCCTTTATTGAACGATTCAAGAACTTTTTTTTCTCGTGTCCAATTGGGTTGGATGGTATGATCTCTATAGCCTTGCAACCAGCGGGTGATCTGATCTTGGGCCCCTTTGTAAATATTTACATAGAGAGCTTTTTGTTTTTCGTGTTCTTCGGTTGTTTCCCCTATGATAAGATCCGAAATCCTCTCAATTGGGCCTTGTCCAAAAGAAGTAGAAAAAGATCGCTCTAGTGAAGAATAGAGGATAGCATCAGAACTGAGCAGGGCTTCATGAAAAGGACGATTTACAAGATTGTTTGAGATTCTATGAATTGCATTATCCACGCATTCATGTAACAACACTTTAACTTGAGTGGCAGTATCATTGTTCATACAGTAACTCCTTAGCCTCTATCATTTGCCTATACTCAGGGTAAAGTCAACCAAATAAAACAAGGCAAGATTAGCCAGGGATGATAGGACAGAAACCGGGAAACAGGAAAAGAGAAAGACAAAAACCACTACATCCAAAAAAAATAATAATCCAATACAATACAAAAGACCTACTCATAAAGAGCGGCTCCCAAGAGCCTGGGCTTTTCATGAGTAGGATCCTTTGCAAACCTAAAAAGAAGTATTACAGGATAACTTCGATCTGATCAGCCTCTGCGTAGTCAATTACTACACAATCGGTCATGTAGGTACGTTCAGGGAGGGCTATCAATATATGGGTCTGTGCATTCTCAGCAGAGAAAGGACCTTTGTGCCATACCCCTACATTGAGCTTGACCATGGTCCCTTTGGGAACGAGAAAAGCTTCTGTCAATTCAGGAACAGGCTTCTTTGAAGGGGGTGCCACATGGACGACAATATCGCCATCGAGGGGAAGAATGGCTTCTCCAGTGTAGTTATGGTATTCAGCACCTGTAACCACCATTTTTTCTGTCTTCTTGGAAACAAGGCAGGAGAATCCTACTGCTTGTCCGCCAATCACGGGAAACATGAGATGATCGTGGTAGAAAGTCCCCAGGTTGTGTCCTGTGGGGTTTATTACATCGAAAAAACTTCCATAGGCTTGAAAGGCTTCTGCTGACAACTGTTTGACTTTAATGGTTTTCACTGTGAGCTCCTATAGGTACTTAGCGTTGAGTAACTCTGAGCATAGTAGGGTTATACAGAAGTTTCAATATGAGAAAACCAAAAGACAACGGTCCCTGCTTCTCTTGTGTATTTTTTCCCAATCTAAAAGCTTCTTGTCATTGTGTAGGCAGAAAACACCCTATCCGTTATACTGCAAGCTTGGAGGAATCGTTCATGAAATGTGCCACGATTGCAATTATTGGAAGGCCGTCTGCCGGCAAGAGCACACTGCTCAACACCATCTGTGAGATGAAGGTATCCATTACCGCAGCTACACCCCAGACGACTAGGAATGCCATCAGAGGCATCTATACTGACCCACGAGGCCAGCTTATTTTCACGGACACCCCAGGGTATCACCTCAGTGACAAGACCATGAACAAAAGGTTGCAGCAGACTGCAATCAGGACCCTTGAAGATAGTGATGTCGTACTCTACCTCATTGATGCCAAGCGTACCGCCGGGGAAGAGGAGTTGGCTATTGTCCAGGCTCTTGCAAAGGTCAAGAGCCCGGTTGTCTCCTGTATCAACAAGAGCGACATCCTCACCATTGGTGAGCATGACGCAGCAAAAGCCTTCCTTGCTGAACATCTTCCAGAGTCAGTTGTAATGACAGCTTCTGCAAAGCTCGACGAAGGTGTCGATGAGATTCTCATCGAGCTGTTCAAGCTGGCCCCAGAGGGTGAGTTGCTGTATCCCACAGATGCCTATACCGACCAGCCTGTGGAGTTCCGCATCAGCGAGATGATCCGCGAGAAGGCGATCAACCTGGTGACCGAAGAGATTCCCCATGCCATCTACGTGACCGTTGAGGATATCGAACACAATAAAGAGACCAATACCATCTGGGTCAGGGCTGCCATCATAGTGGAGAGAGAGACCCAAAAGGGCATAGTCGTAGGCAAGGGCGGAGCGAACATCAAGAAGATCCGCCAGGGTTGCACCCCGGAGATCAGGGCAATCTTCCCAGGCAAGAAGCTACAGCTTGACCTCAGGGTCAAGGCCCAGGACAAGTGGAGAAACAATGCTGCGATCCTGGACAGGATCCTGCGCTAAGCAAGTAGTAAGGTGGCCAAGATTGGCCACCTTTTTTACGCACGCAGGACTGTCCGCTAGCGAATGAAGTTAGTCGCTATAGGTTTCTCACGTTCAGGAAGGGCAACTCCGTTCGCCTTTCCAGCCTCAATACACTGCAGCAGCCAAGCTAGGTTCGAACCAAGGTTGCGCATGACCTGCAGACCTTCCAAATCCTGAAGGACCTCCTCTGGGGTATTGCCATGGACACTGTTCCAGTAGGTTGAGGAGACAACTGGCATCTGGCTGATAGTGAAGTACTTGTTAAGCTGGTCAAAGGTAGCACTGGCTCCTCCCCTACGACAAGAGACAACAGAAGCTCCAGGTTTCAACGCCATGTGCTTGGAAATGACTCGGAACAGCCTGTCAAGGAAAGCACTCATCGAGCCATTCATTGAGGCATAATAGACAGGAGACCCCAGTACAAGGGCATCACAAGCCTTTGCCTTGGCAGAGGCTTCATTTACCAGGTCCTCAGTAAAGATACAGACGCCTGTAGTCTTGCAGGAGCCACAGGCATTGCAACCGTGGATGGCGCCTTTGCCTATCCAGAGAATTTCACTTTCAATACCCTGTTTTTTGAGTGAAGTGGCCACTTCCCTCAATGCAGTATAGGTGCAGCCCTTTTCATGTGGGCTTCCGTTGATCATAAGAACGTTCATCGATACCTCCAAATGGTGAAAGGGAGCAGATGCTCCCTTTCAGTATACAATAAAAATTGAAAGCTAGGTTTTGTTTGTCCTAATATCTCTTCAGGATGGAAAGGGTCTTCTCCTTGCCACATGTCTTGATGAAGGGTCCGAGCTTCGGTCCCTTATCCTTACTGATCATGACCCTGTAGACAAGCTGGAAGAACTCACCGGTATCAATACCGTTGTCCTTAGCCGCATCGTAGAGACGGGTTGTGTACTCCTTGCCCTCAATGCTGTCCATGACCTCTACCAAAGCAGTAAGGTCCCTTATGGCCTTGAGCTCCACTTCAGTTAGATCAACCTTAGGGTCGGCCTCGGTTGCAAGACGGTACTTGAAATCTTCAGGAGCGAAGTTGATAATCCAGTTCCAGGCACAGATACAACGAATCTGTAGACGCTGCTTCTGACTTTCTGTCATCTCTCCCAAGGTGCTGATGGCAACAGCGATGTTGCCTTCATGCAACTGCAAAAGATTGCACAGGTGGCGGAAAGGAATCTGGAAGGAAGCTTCAGTGGGGATGGGCCCTACCTGGCTCAGTTCATAGATTCTCTTTTCCTTTGCCTTACGTTTCTCATTGACTGCAAGCAGGTCAAAATAGATGCGTTCGCAGTTGTCATAGTCCTCATACATCTTAAGCACATCAAGGTCAAAGGAGATGGCAAACTCGGAGTTTGGCCTGGTTCCTGCGAACATGTAGCGGGTAATCTCAGGGGTAAAGACCTCCAACACCTCATACAGGGAGATGACCTCTCCACTTGAGGAGGAGATCTTTCCGCCTCTGCCCTTGATGCTGATAAAGTCATACTGGAAGGAGACGGGAGGCTCGCCACCGAAGACGGTTACCATCTTCTTGGAGGTGTCGAACGATCCCCCTTCACTGTGATGGTCCTTACCGGCAGGTTCGAAGTCTACACCTTCATGGGCCCAGCGCATCGGCCAGTCCAGGCGCCAAGGGAGCTTGGCGTATGGGGTGGTTCTCAGGTCTATGGTTTCTGTCTTCCCAGAGTCGTCATCCCTATAGGTGACGCCCCACTGTCCGTCCCAACCCAATATGGTTGTGGTATCCTTGTCTGTAAACGAAGAGAATACAGAAATGGGCCACCAATCCTCTTCGAGGGGTTCGGTGCGGAATTCATCCAGGATGATGCGGATCTCATCTCTCTTTTCCAGGGCTGTGCGCATGCTTTGGGCATATTCGCTGTTGCGATATCGCTTGGCCTGGTAAAGGTACTCAGGTTCCACCCCTACTACAGGCAGAATCTTCTCAACATCCAGTTCGTTGGCATGGGCATAGTTATCTGCCCTACCGCTGGTGTCAGGTACAAGGGTAATGGGTTTGCGTAGGTAGGTCTCCAGCAGTTCAGGCTGGGGCATGTTCTTGGGTACCTTGCGGAATACGTCGTAGTCATCCCAGCTGTAGATGAACCTGACGTTCTTCCCTTTGGCCCGAAGTGCCTTCACCACGAGGTCAACAGAGATGATCTCCCTGAAGTTCCCTATATGGACGGTCCCAGAAGGGGTAATTCCTGAAGCGCAGGTATAGCACTCCTTATCGCCCTTCTCACGAATAATCTTGTCGGCGTAGATGTCCGCCCAATGTGTAGATACGTTCTTTTCGCTCATAGGGATGAAGTATAATGGAAACAGGCGCAGTAATTCAACACTAGGTTGCCAAAACAAAAGAGCTAGGCGTATACTGTAGGCATGAAACGAGCAATAGTCATTATGGTCTGCCTCTTTTTTCTCGTTCCGCTCTTTGCAGAAGCGGAAGCACAGCCAGGGTCTGTCATCGAGAAGGGTATTGCTTCTTGGTACACCAGCGACAAGAGTGAAAGCCTTACAGCCAATGGGGAAATCTTCGACCCCAGCTCGCTTTCAGCAGCCCACAAGAGCCTGAAGTTCGGCACCCTGGTACGGGTGACCAACCTGGACAAGGAAAAAAGTGTGGACGTAAGGATCAACGACCGTGGTCCGTTCGTCGAAGGGCGCATCATCGACCTGACCCCTGCCGCTGCCAAGCAGGCAGGCCTGCTTGATAGCGGCATTGCCAATGTAACCCTTACTTTGATATTCGCCCCTGATGTACCAGAATCAAAATACAACAGAGCCGGTGATACCGGCTGGTATCAGATACAGGTTGGAGCGTATTCCTCATTGCTGACCGCCTACTCCCAGTATGACCGCCTGCTTAATGCAGGACTCCGTCCCTATGCGCAAGTGTTACCTGATACCAATGCAGTAAGGCTCACCTTACGGTGGATACCAGCCTACCAGCTTGATAAGACAGTTAAGGTGCTCTCTGCTTTAGGCTTTGCAGAGAAGGACACCCTCAAGAAGAGTGAGGCCAATCCTTACAAATAAGGAAAGGATAGGTATCAGTTCATACAGCATTTCTTATACTTCTTACCACTTCCACAAGGACAGGGGTCGTTTCGCCCTACCTTGGGGGCAATGAGATTTGCCAAAGGTTCAATATCCAGAACAGGGGAATAGGATATTGAAGGGACAGGAGCCTTAGGTACAGGGAAATGTAAGCCCTCTCGCTTGCAGTAATTTTCATACACCAAGCGTAGGTTTGCATGGCGCTGTTTTACGAAGGTCGCCAGGTCAGGGAGTTGTTTCTTGACTTCGGCAAAGAAGGCTTTATCGATAACTCCTTTGTGATCTAACGGCTCCAAGGCTTGGGTGTCATAGGAGAACCAAGCTATTCGAGTCTTAGGATTCCTTGAATCAAAGACATCATCGTTGTCATGTAGTATGAAAGTCAGCAAGCATTCTTGGTTTTCTGAGGCATGACCAATAAAATACTGGTCATCAAGAAGATACTTCTCCTTTCCATACTTGATCTCTGGCCGTTCTGAATATGTGAAAATCTCACTATATGATAGAGTTAGGCTTTCTTTCTCGATCGATGCTACGTGTTCAGTGAAGTCAACTTCCAGAGAATCAAAGTCAGTGAACTCTTCTGATATCCGCGTTCTTGTAGCAAGGTTAAGACTCTGAAATATCTCCCAGTCTTCTGGCCCCAGTTCAGCAAGGAAAGCCTTGGTGAAGTTCCTGTCTATCAAACTGGATGGATCCAAGCGTGCAGAGATCCTTTTTTCAACCTCGAGTCCAACAAAATAGGAAAATCTAGGTTTTTCAGTGCTTGCAACATGCAAGAAAAAGGTATTGCAAACATCCTTGAATACAAATGAGGGCTTCATGGATGTAGCGGTATAAGCTTCGCCTTTATGGCCTCCCTTACGAAAGGAGAAGGTAAAGGTGTTACTGATCAAATTGCCATTTATCATCTGTTCTACTAGTCTGAGCATGGGGCTTCCTTTGAAAGAGGTTAGCCAATTCTGCTGAAAAAGGATGCAGATGGCAAGAGGGCCTGCTTGACGAAACCAGCGATCAAGGTAAGGATTGACCTGTAGAGGAAACACATGGAAAAACAGTATATAGTTCTGAAGATCAATGATATGGGATACCGTACAAGAGAGTTGGAAACAGGTAAGATAGTTTCGCTAAAGAGCCCAGTCGACTTCAAGACGTTTGAACTTGATACCATTACCTTTGATATTGAGAAAGAGTGGGAGTTTAAGAAAACCTCCTATGTTTCAGGGACGCTGCTGAAAAGCGAGCTGATACTTGCTAACCTAGATGTTCCTCCCCATGAGTATATCAAGGTGGGGCTAAACAAATACGAATTCAAGGATTATACGGGCTATGGCTTCTTTAGTCCTAATCGTGATCCTGTATTTGAGGCAACAGAGATGGAGCCCAAAAAGAGATATGATGCTCTTGCCAGGCTATGGGAAAAATTTCCTCAGTGCATTGATGCCCTGGTACATATGGGTAGTATGAATTTTGATTCGTCTGCTACCTTCAGGGGCGCTTTCAACTGTTTTAGCGGAGCTGTCCATATTGCAGAGCAGAGGCTCCCTTTGGATGATGATGCACAATTCCTTTGGGCCTGCACCAATAACAGGCCGTATCTGCGTGCTCTTCTTGCCCTAACCTGCTGGTACTGGAAGAATGGTGATCTTGATGATGCTACAATCCTTGCAAAGAAGCTTCTCAGGCTTAATCCCACTGATAACCAGGGGGTAAGGTTTGCCTTGGAGGCTATCGAAAAGAAAGAGGAGTTTAGGCCTGACTGGTGAAAGAGCTAGGTGTACAAACAGGGGGCAAAGAACTTTCACAACGTTCTGTCAAGCGGATGCGATAATGTTTTTTAAGTTTTTCTCTCTTGTAGAAAGGTTCTTTTACAAATATTGATGAAAATCAAAAGTATTTTTTTCTGTTTTTTGGTATTTTTCGACTTTTTTTGTCAATTTTTTAAGATTTGATAAAAATGAATCCGCTGTTTGAAAAAAAGTGTTTTCCGAAGGCATGGGAAATGGCGTTCCTGCCGGAACGCTGCTAGAGAGAAAGTCCATTTGTTTTAAGCGTAAGCTTTAAGTGTATCTGTACTCGTCCCGACTCTTGTAGGTAAGCTTCATACCAACACGTAGGTTTCGCTAAAACAGCCAATACCTTATCGTCTACCCAAGGAGATAAGAGATG
>JAEINL010000120.1 GCA_016342655.1 Sphaerochaeta sp.
GACTTTCACCACCTAGTTATTGCCCATGCTGGGCAAACGAAAGAGGAGGCGTTGCCTCCTTTTCCGCCCCAAGGGGCGGGTATCTCACCTTGCTTTCCCGGCACTCGCTCGGTAATACAACCATGGTAATGCTTGTGCTACTCTCGCTTCGTTGGGGAATAAAGCGACCTAAAAAGAGACTCTATCAGTGTAAAAATTGTTGTTATTTGCAGGTTATACCAGTAGGATGCATGCAGCAAAAGAGGCAGCACACTTTACCCTGATCTATCACTTCCTGTTGCACAAGGAACATGACACTTCTTAGTAAATTTCTGGAGAGGCAACCGAAATGGAAGAACGACACATGTACCTGGAATCAAGTCACCTATTGGACTATACCCACCCTGCTATACAACAGCTTATCAGAGCCAACGGGTGGGATACTCCAAAAACAAAGAAAGACCTCATTGGCGAGGTCTATACCTTCGTACGCGATGAGATCGCATACGGGTATACCAAGTCCTTCTCCCTTTCTGCCTCCAAAATTCTAGCCAAGGGATATGGCAACTGCATAACAAAGAGCACCCTCCTGATGGCCCTTCTCAGGGCAGTAGGGGTTCCCTGCCATGACCATACGGAAAGTCATCTTCCGGGGGCTCTTGCCAAGCTTCAGCTATATGCTGGTCACCAAGCACCCCTACCATGCTTGGGTTGAAGTTGAGTACAACCACAAGTGGCTTGCAATGGAAGGGCACATTGTAGACAGGCCCTACCTGCAAAAGCTCCAGGAAAAGTTCCCTGACTACATGGGAAGCTTCTATGGCTATGGCATAGCCGTGCTTAACTTCAAAAACCCTGAAAACAGGTGGAATGAAAGGTATCAATACCCCAGGGCAAGCCCTGGGAAGAGGAGGCGTTGCCTCCTTTTCCGCCCCAAGGGGCGGGTATCTCACCTTGCTTTCCCGGCACTCGCTCGGTAATGGAACCATGCTTGTGCTACTCTCGCTTCGTTGGGGAATCAAGGCAGTAAGGATGAGTAGCTAAAAGCTTCTGTCCTGTAGGTACGTCCGTACAACAAACAGACACCACCAAAACCTACCGTGCACACTACCTCAGCTTGCCCTGCATAGCTGACCTCTTTGTGTACTTTGGCTCCAAAGCCTGTGCATGTTCCGTGGCAAGACCTATCCCCCCTCTGTGAATGTATATGGCCAAGCCCTTACACTGGTCACTGATGGCAACCTCTCCCCTATTTCCAGGAAGACCAACGTGTGCAGGATACATAGGTCTTCCAGGGATTTGGAAAACAGTTCTTTGTCCTGTCCCCTAGCGTTGTGTCAGCGGTAGGGTCGTTCCTACGTAGGGCACAAAGCACTTGTAACCTTCAGCATACTGGACATTCAGCTTTGACCAGATTCGGGCCTGAAAAGCCCTGTGCTTGGCAAAATGTACAGAGAAGTCACCCAATTGGGGCTGACAGGCAAACTTCCTGATTGCTTCCATCTTCTGCTCTTCTTGTATGTATTTCTGATGATGCATACTACCAAACATGGCTATCACTCTAACTCCGCAAGTAAAATGTTGTTTAGAACCTTTACTACGGGGATGAGGACAAACTGTTGGCCTTTGTCCAATTTCCCGCAACCTACCAAATTTACCTGTTTTCACCCTTCCTTGCTTTGGAAATCTCCCAACAACGTTGCCCTCCAGCAAGCCTACCCCTTCACTGACTCTTGTTATGGGGCAAGCAGTGTATAGTTCTTGCCTCTATTGGTAAATTACCCTCTGCTGTCTTGCACTACACCGTTGCCTTTTTCCCTCTCTCCAGTACAATGGGCATATGAACAAACAAGAATTGCTACATCACTGCAAAGTCTTTGAACAGGGGGGTGTGGATGTTGGACAGCTCATATACGATGAGGGGCTTGCTGTCAAAACCCTGAGGAAGACCCACGCTGCTATATTGGCCCTGGAAGAAGGGGGCATCCAACCTGCCCAGTATTACGAATCGAGTGCCTTAACCTACCTACTGAGCCATAGCCTTACTGATAGCAAGGCCCTCAAACGTCTGCTGAAACAGCATGAAGCTATCATGCAACCAAGATCAAAACAGGTACTGTCCTCTATGATCGATCACAGCGCATTCTGGAGTTTCTTCTCTGTTGTTGAAATCCACGAAGATGACTTCTTCACCATCGTGGATCTGTTGACTGAAAAGACTCACCTGCTGTACTCCCCAAGACTCTCAGATTTGGTAAAGGATCCTCGTATCAAGGGCAAACACTTTTTGACCTTGGTCTATTCCAACGGTGAATGCCTGCATACAGCAGGAGTTCTCCGGTTCAACTCCCTCTCTGTTTCTGACCTACGCTTCTACTGTTCGCTATTCCATCATAAAGCTGATACTGCCCTTGATGCGGCAACGCTTAAGGACGTCATCAACAAAGCCTACCTCGAGTTCTTTGAACTCGATGCCCTCTCCTTTTCTGAAAAACAGTACGACGGAAGCCAAGAGCTCCAACGGATCTGGCAGCCCTTCACCCTGGAAGCGTTTGACATCACTAAGCTGGGAGGTACGTGGGAGACAGTAGAGATAGAGGACCAGATTAAGTTCAACCTTCTGGAACCTGACGAAGGGATGAGAAGCTTGCCGAATGGAACGTTGCTGTTCTCTGAATGCAATGTGATGGAAGGACAGTTGGTACGGGATATAGACACTGGTGATATGTGGCTGTCGACATGGACAGACAAGGCGTATCTGTTCTTTTCCTGTTTGCTTAGCCGTTCATACCCAAACCTGAAGCTTCCTAAAAAACCCTCCTTTGCCATATCCCTTCCCCTTTCTGTGCTGTTGAGCACTATGGAGATAGAACTGCCTTGGTCACACTTCAAAGAGATCATCCTCGCCCTCACAGATACCATGATAGAGGATCTCTACGGTGACGAGGACGAGGATGAAGATGTCTTGTGGCAATTGAAAGAGGAGGAAGCATACCAAATCCTCCCAGCCACAAAGACAGGACAACCTATCGATGATGGTTCGGTCGTTGATTCCCCAACGAAGCGAGAGTAGCACAAGCATTACCATGGTTCCGTTACCGAGCGAGTGCCGGGAAAGCAAGGTGAGATACCCCGAGCCCCTTGGCTCTGAAAAGGAGGCAACGCATCCTCTTTCCAGGGCTTGCCCTGGGGTATTGATACCTTTCATTCGTGGCTAGCAGAGTTTGCAAAAGAAGATGAAATCCAAAACAAACTACAAGCAGAGTACATCCAGTCCAAGCAGAAAGGCATACCCTTCGACAAGGAAGAGTTCTGCCTTCGAACAGGTGCCCTATCCGAGGATGTGGCTAGGTTTGTCCTTGAACGTGATTACTACACCGTCCCTTCAGTTGATAAGGAGTTTGAACTGGATGGCTTGCCTCTACCCCATCGGACATCACTATGGTCTTTTTCTCAACGCCTTGAAGAATCAGAGCTCTTCGGACTTGATGAAGGCCCGAATACCTTGGATGCGTTCAATGCCCTTACTGAAGGGCAGTATAACGACAATTACTTTTCAGTGGGATTGCTGGGTTTCATAGAGGGGACCTTCTTTGAATTCTTCCCGGGGAAAACATTCGCTTACTCTATTGGTAACCACTTCTTCTGGATCCTCTTCCATAAGGGCAAGGATTGGCTCCCTGTGCCTAGCTATGCCATCGAGATGCTCAAGCGTATGCCCGGTATCATCCTGCAGAAGTACGACGAGCCTGAGGCCTTCATTGCAGAGCACAGCCTCTTCACCAAGAAGGTTCTCCCAAGCAGGGGAATCTGCTTACTCAAGGCTAGTGCAGAGGAACATGAGGTTGCTCTCATCAAGGGCAGTGATGCCTTCTACAGCTTTGTGGAAGGAGTCAACCCCTGGTAGGTCAACAGCAACGGGTAAGATCAAGAAGGGGCTGTAGTGCTCGGGTACAGCGTCTAGTAGCAGTGGTATTGTTTTTGATGGGCTTAAGAAACCTTCAAAGCTATTGAGCCCCCCAGTTTTACCAAATGGGTAGCTTTGATGCCGAAGGCTCTTACTTGCCCAGCAGCCACTCGGTCAATCCAACCACAGGAAACCCATCCAGGGAATCGGACAGCAAAGCCTCACCAGCAATGATCATCTTCGGATACCCGTTTCTCAGCAACTTCAATGGCTTCAGCTCGCGTTCTCGGGTCTTCTCATCAGCCATCGATTGGGTCACCTGGATATACAGCGTTTCATCCCCCTTCGTTGCAACGAAGTCAATCTCAAGATTCTCGACTTTTCCAACGGCAACATCATATCCTCGCCTCAGAAGCTCAAGGTATACAATGTTCTCAAGCATGTGGCCGGTATCAAAACCATTGAAACCCAGGAGGTAGTTCCTCAGCCCAGGGTCCACAATGTAGTATTTCCCAAGGGTCTTCAGGTATTCGCGCCCTTTTATGTCAAAACGCTTTATCTCATAGAACACATAGGATTCAACGAGGGCTCCGACGTAGGCCTTGACGGTATTCGCAGCAGGGCTTTTCTTATGAGGCCCTTCATCCAGATCCTTTTCCTTCACCAGCATGGTACCGATGGATGACATCGAAGTATTGTTGCCGATGTTGTCGGCAAGGAACAGGCAGATTTTCCTGAGCAGGAACGGATCGGTAATCTGCCTCTGGTCCCTTCGCTTCTCCCTTTGCAGTATGTCACGCAGGACAACAGTTGAAAAAATTCCCTCAAGCAATGTCAGGACGTTCTCCTGCACAAGCCCAACTTCCGCCAATGCCGGCATACCTCCGAAACGCAGATAGGCATCAAGGGCTTCACGGGCTTCATATGATTCACCCTTGCCGTCCCGTATCCGATATGTCAGTTTTCCTGAAGGGCTCAGATGATTCTGGACAGAGAAATCATGGAAATCAAGGAACTCCAGGAAGGACAGGGGAAGCATCTTTATCTCCACGTAACGACCGGAGAGATAGGTGGAGAACTCTGATGAAAGCAGATAGGCGTTGGAACCGGTGATGTATATGTCGCTGTCGAAGTCCACCCTGAAGGAATTCACCGCATCCTGCCACTGGGCGATTCTTTGTATCTCATCAAAGAACAGGTACATGCGCTTCCCGGGGACAACCAACGATTTCACGTGCCGGTACAGGGACATGACATCCATCTGAGAAAACTCCAGAGACTCGAAGTTCATCTCGATCATCTGCTGCTGGGGAACGCCACGTTCAGCAAGGTGGCGGACCATGAGCTTGAGCAGGCTGGATTTTCCGCACCTCCGTATGCCTGTGATGACCTTTACTGACTGGGTGTCCACAAATGCCTTGAGTTTGTTGAAGTACCCCTCGCGCATTTTCAAGTCTTGGGATTGAAGCATATGCAAGCCTCCACACCCACTGTACCATACATAACTGAGATAGGATAGTTTTTAACACCAATATTTAAAAACTTTTAAATTTAGAAAGTTTTTGACTTACTATACCATAAATCTGATCATGGTGGATGCTTGCAAGATGAGAAGGGACATCCAGGGGCAGCGATGAAGAAGAAGCATCAAAACAGCCCCACCTTCCTGATCTCATCTCTCATAGCTGGCCTTTTCATATATCTTGGCTCTAATGCCAGTACACACTCCTTGGCAACAGCCTTTCCTCCAATGGAGGCAAGCTCCTTAAGCAAGGAGGCCAGAACCTGGTACTCGTTACGATTAGCAACAGTTTCACCTTTGCTCAGTAGTACCGTCCTGTATAGGGCAAAGACCTCTTCCATGTGGTGAGGTAGCAGAACGTCTTGGTATATTCTTACCAGATAGGGCTGTTTCTGGATGTAGGCGAGTAAGCGTTCAAGCTTACCCTCACCCTTCAGTACTTCAAGATAGGGCTTTTGTCTATTGAGCGAAGCATGCTTCGCTCCATCACGAGCTTGCAGATCATCAAGCAGGCCACCAACAACAGTTTCCCATTCAGTAGGTTCATAGCTCTCTTTCAGGATAGGGTAATAGGCAAGCTTGTCATGGAGGAGGAACTCTCTGGCTAGGCTTCTTACCTGAGCTTTGTTTCCACTCTCCTGGTAGACTGTGAACAGAAGGACGCTCCAGTCAAGGGAGATGCGGGCGCTATAGGCTGAAGATTCCTTCTCCTTCGCAAGCTTTTCAGATGAAGCATAGTCCTTAGCCTCAAGGACAGACTCAAATGCGATCAGGCGCATGCCTTCATAGGCAAGATGGTCCAAGGCAAAAGCCTTGGCATCATCCAAGCGCTCCTGCTTGACCAAGAGGCAATGCTGGAGCTCCAGGCTGGTATAAATGGTATTGTTTACCGCACCTTCGGTTTGCGTCTCATCAGAGGCAAGGTCGACCAGGTAGTTTCTCAAAACTTCCTGGTCGCCTTCTGTCTGTGCTACCTGAAAGCAGAGCCTGAGCAGTTCCTCTTGTGGGCCATCATCATAGTCCCTCACTTCAGGAAAGAACTGGCCAAACAACCAGGTGGCATCATCGTTGTTGAGCGTAACATCATCAAACAAGGCTTCTACCTGCTGAATAACCTCTTCGATCTCAGAGAGCAGGTACTCGCTGTCATAGTCAAGCGAACAAAGCTCGTGGACCACTATGGAGGCAATGGAGCCTCCATGGTGGATATCCCCCCTTTGTATGGCACTGCGTGCCATGCCAAGCAGCTGCTCAATCTTCTTCTTGAAGATTGAGGAAAACTGCCAATCTTCCTCTTCATCCTCATATTCATATTCATCCCATCCATACACGTCGTCTTCATTCCCCAACGAAGCGAGAGTAGTGGAAGCATGTTTCCATTACCGAGCGAGTGCCGGGAAAGCAAGGTGAGATACCCCGAGCCCCTTGGCTCGGTAAAGGAGGCAACGTCTCCTCTTTCCAGGGCTTGCCCTGGGGTATTGATACCTTTCATTGCTCTTCTTCTTTCTTTTCAATTGCTTACCTGTGTGCTCAGATGTTTTCTTTCAGGTTCCCTTTCAGCTGTTCCCTTTTTGTGTTTCTTTTTTTGGCAATTCCTGTACAATACAAAGCATGTATAACCTCAAAGAGATTAAGAAAACCTGTGACCTGTTTATCAGAGCCTATCATAGCTACAATGATTTCATGCTCGATTGGGTAGAAAGCAAAGCTCCTATCAGAAAGACTGTTAATGCAATCTTTTCCAAAGCCAATGGAATTGATATGCCAAATGAGTTCTGGATAACCCAAGCATCACTGTACACCGATGCCCAAATGCTTACGGAACCCAAGACTATCAAGAAGATGCGTAGGGCCGTTGAGCCCTTTGCCTCAGAAGATGAAAGACAGGCCCTCTCGTTCTGGGCGGATAATCCTGGCTTTTGGTGTTTCTATGCCATCGAAGAGATACTTGGGGATGATTTCTTCATCATTGAAGATCTGGTGACAGGGGATACCCACCTTATGCACTCATTAGATATCACGTATATGCAGACAGACACAGTCTCTCGCAACAAGCATTACCTGAGCCTGATGTTACCCAATGGCTCATGCTTGCAAGCCTTAGGACTGCCCAAG
>JAEINL010000009.1 GCA_016342655.1 Sphaerochaeta sp.
GACAATAAATGATGATTTATTGGATATTTTAGGCATAAAAGAATAGGGTTCTGCACCCTAAGGATGAAACGTTACAGTTATATATTTGTTTCTTCAAATATTAATCTATACACCGAAAACAAAGCGGAATTATGCATTAATATCAATTATCTCAGTGGTTGTTCCCGTTTTTATATACTGGATTTTCAATTCAGTTTTCATGTTGATACTTCCATCAGGAATACTATTCTAAATAGGAGCTCTGTAATGATAATTGAAGGTTTATTATCAGTTTTGAATTTATATACAATTGGATTTATTTTCCTAGGAGTAGTTGTAGGAATAATCTTTGGTGCAATTCCTGGACTAACTTCAACCATGGGGGTTGCGCTTTGCCTTCCCCTAACTTTTTCTATGAGTCCACTAGATGGCATTGCTATGTTAATAGCTGTATTTGTGGGGGGAACTTCTGGTGGTTTGATTTCTGCAATTTTGCTGGATATCCCAGGAACCCCTTCTTCTGTTGCAACTACATTTGATGGCACTCCCATGGCGGCTAGAGGGGAGGGCGGAAGAGCTCTTGGTATTGGAATAATTTATTCATTTATTGGAACAGTGTTCTCCATCATAGCATTAATTTTTATTGCACCCACGCTTGCAAAAGTAGCTTTAAAATTTGGGCCATATGAATTTTTTACAATTTGCATCTTTGCATTGACCCTAATTGGTGGTATGGCTGGAAAGAGTATATACAAAGGAATTCTAAGTGGGAGTATGGGGATTTTATTCTCATTGGTAGGCGTAGCTCCAGTAGGTGGTGCAGTACGGTTTACCTTTGGTATTGGGGCTTTAGAAAATGGTTTGAATATTTTACCGGTCATGATTGGTTTGTTTGCTATGTCAGAGATGCTAAAACAAGGTCTTACAAGGAATGTTGAAATATCTAGTGAGGTCAGACCATATAAAATCAAGGGGCTTGGGTTTACTTGGAATGAATTCAAGGAACAGTCTGGAAATATGGTTCGTTCTGCTTTTTTAGGTATTGGTATTGGTATTTTACCAGGGATTGGAAGTGCTACTTCGAATTTGATCGCATACTCGACGGCAAAGCAAAGAAGTAAACATCCTGAAAAATTTGGAACTGGTTGTATGGATGGCATTGTTGCATCTGAGACATCCAACAATGCTTCTATTGGTGGTTCTCTTATTCCTTTGCTTACTTTAGGGATTCCTGGAGATACTGTAACAGCTATGATTCTCGGCGGGCTTACTCTTCATGGTATCGTTCCAGGTCCACTGCTTTTCACCAATAGTGGTGTTTTAGTATATGGAATTTTTGGAGCCTTTATCTTGGCAACAATTTTTATGGTGATTGTTGAGTTTGGAGGGATTCAATTCTTTGTAAAGTTGCTTTCTGTTCCTAAACACTTCCTTATGCCAGTTATTTTGGTTCTTTGTGTTGTTGGTACTTTTGGGCTAAATCATCAAATTTCAGATATCTGGGTTGCTTTGGCTTTTGGTGTGTTGGGATTTTATATGAATAAAAATGAATTTCCTCTGGCACCGCTTATCCTTGGTTTTGTCTTAGGAGGAATCATTGAAACAAACTTGATTAGAGGCTTGATGTATACCAATGGAAATTTTTTCCTTTTCTTTACTTCTCCAATAGCGGCAGTATTTATGATTTTAACTCTTCTGTACATTGGCTACATGGTGAGAAAAGAATTGAGAAGAGGAAAGACAGTTCATAAATAAGATAAAGAGAATAAAAATGAAAATTATACAGAATGGTCGAGTTTCTGAATTATTAGCAGATGTCCCTATCCCTAAGATGTTTCATGCACGACAAGTGTTTTCTCGAGAGTCTATTTCTCGGGAGATCTTGCCAGCTGCTATCAAGGATTTGCTGAATAAGGAACCTTTTGCCTCTAGTATTTCACCAGGCATGTCTATTGCGGTTACTGCAGGAAGTAGAGGAATTAGAAACAATGACTTTATCACTAAAGCAATTGTTGATTTCATAAAGAGCAAAGGAGCTTCGCCTTTTATTGTCCCAGCTATGGGAAGCCATGGAGGTGCGACAGCTGAAGGCCAATTAGAAGTTCTTGAGCACTACAACATTACAGAAAAGACTATGGGTTGTCCTATTAAATCTTCGATGGAAGTAGTCAATATTGGAAAGTCTGATAATGGTAAGAATGTTTTTATAGATAAAAATGCCTACAACGCTGATGGGATTGTTATTTCTTGCAGGGTTAAGCCACACAATGCCTTTCGAGGAACCTATGAAAGTGGAATTTGCAAGATGCTTGTTGTTGGATTGGGAAAACAAGCGGGAGCAGAAGTTGTACATAGTGATGGTATGGGGATAATTGCACAAAATATTTCTGCTATGGCAAAAGTTGCACTCCAAAATTCTCCTGTTCTATTTGCTGTTACAACTATTGAAAATGCATATGACGAAACATTCCGTATAGAACCAGTAATGGTTTCTAATATTATGGATAGAGAACCAGAACTACTAAAATTGGCATTTGAACAGATGCCTTCCCTTCTTGTGGAAGAGTGTGATGTGTTGGTCGTCGATGAAATCGGTAAAAATTACAGCGGAACAGGTGTTGATCCCAATATCACTGGAACATTTTCCACTCCCTATGCTTCAGGCGGGATTCAGACAAAACGAACCTGTATGCTGAATCTCAGCGAGGAATCGGATGGGAATGCATTGGGTGTCGGCTTAGCAAGTGCAATTACCAATAAAATTTTCAAGGCAATGGATGTTGAAAAGATGTATCCCAATTGCATTACTAGTACAGTATTGGCTTCCGCTAGTATTCCTTGTGTAGTTTCCAACGATAAAGAAGCAATCCAAATTTGTATACGGACTTGCAATGGATTGGAAGATGGGATTGTCAAAATTGTGCGTATCCCTAACAGTTTGCACATTGGAGAAATTATGCTTTCGGAAAGGTATTATTCAGATGTTATACAAGGGAAATATCCCAATGTATATGCTCTTGATAAGCCTGAAAAACTTCAGTTTGATACTTATGGTAACTTATTAACTCCATGTACAAGTAAAATATAAGCAGTTTTTACTAAACTGTTAAGAAGAATCAGAGGAAGAACAGACTATGACTCGTTTGATACAGATCAATGCTAATGACAATGTAGCGATACTCACAGAGGATGCCTCAAAAGGGACGGTGTTTCCCGATGGTATAGTGTTGCTGGAAGATATCCCCCAAGCGCATAAGGTAGCCCTCAAGGATCTGCGAAAAGGTGATTCAGTGATACGTTACGGGGTAGTCTTGGGCTACTTACTCCATGATATAAAAAAAGGTGGATGGATTAACGAAAAATCATTGGAACTTCCATTGCAGCCAAGTCTTGAGGACATGGAATATGGCCAGAGTGTTCCGTTTTCTATTCCTGATCCCCCATTAAAAGTATTCGAAGGCTATGACAATGGTCCTGATTCCTATGCGGGAACCAGAAATCTCTTGGCCATCACCACTACCGTGCAGTGTGTATCAGGTGTGGTGGACCAGTTGGTTTCCCAGATTCGTTCGAAGCTTCTTCCCAAATATCCGAATGTCGAAGAGGTTGTTGCAATCAACCACGCCTACGGCTGTGGTGTGGCTATCAACGCCCCCGATGCTGTCATCCCTATCCGTTCCATCAGGAACATAATGAGAAACCCAAATTTTGGGGGAGAAATCATGGTTGTAGGGCTTGGGTGTGAGAAGCTCACTGTTGATAAATTATTGTCACCTGAAGAGATCAACGCTGAAAATGTTCTGATGTTGCAGGACTATCCTGGGTATGCTTCTATGATGGAAGCCTTGCTGAAGATGGCAGAGACCAAGCTGCAAGCATTGAACAGAAGAAAGCGTACAACACTTCCTCTTTCAAAACTCTGTATTGGCATGCAGTGTGGAGGAAGCGATTCCTTCAGTGGTATTACCGCAAATCCTAGTGCTGGGTATGCTTCTGACCTGTTGGTCAGAGGTGGTGCTACAGTAATGTTCAGTGAGGTGACTGAAGTCCGTGATGGGGTGCATCTCCTTGCCCAACGATGTGTCGACAAGGAGGCTAGGAACAAGCTTGCTTATGAGATTGGCTGGTATGACGACTACCTTGCAAAGGGTGCCGTAGACCGTTCTGCAAACCCTACCCCTGGAAATAAGAAAGGTGGGCTTTCTAATATTGTGGAGAAGGCGATGGGTTCCATTGCTAAAAGTGGACATTCCCCGATTGTCGAGGTAATAGGACCAGGAGAGCTTCCTCGAAAACATGGTTTGGTGTTTGCCGCTACTCCAGCTAGTGATATTGTCTGTGGACCTAGCCAACTAGCTAGTGGGATTACACTCCAGGTTTTCATTACTGGACGGGGAACACCTTATGGGCTTGCTGAGGCTCCTGTTATCAAAGTGTGCTCGCGTAATGACATGAAAGAGCACTGGGATGATTTGATTGACCTAAATGCCGGGGGGATTGTTACAGGGGAAGAGTCTGTAGATGAAGTTGGTATAAGATTGTTCAACCTGATTCTTGAAGTTGCCAGTGGTAGGAAGAGGACGTTTGCTGAGCAATATGGTTTGAAAAATTTTCTCTGTGTATTTAACCCGGCTCCGATTACTTGATAAGAAAGGGAATTGTAGGAGTATTTGTAAGGATGAAGATGGAAATAGATTTTCTATTACTAGAAAATATATTGGATGTAAAAAATTACTAAATAATAAGGAATAATGAAATGAAAATTGGTTTTATTGGACTAGGAATCATGGGAAAGCCCATGGTGAAGAACCTGCTGAAGGCAGGACATGATGTAATGGTTTTTGACTTGAACAAGGCTAGCGTTGATGAAGTGGTGGCCGCCGGGGCAGTGGCAGGGACCTCTGCATCTGATGTTGCATCAAAGAATCCCCTGGTGATTACCATGCTTCCCAACTCCCCTCATGTGAAGGCAGTTGTAATGGGAGAGGGCGGTGTTCTCTCTGGTGCTAAGGAAGGCACCATCCTCATAGATATGAGCTCCATCGCACCTCTTGCCAGCCAGGAGATCGAGAGGGCCTGCAGTGCTAAGAAAGTTCGCATGCTTGATGCTCCCGTATCAGGTGGGGAACCTAAGGCTGTCGATGGGACTTTGGCCATCATGGTCGGTGGTGAGAAGGCCCTATATGAAGAGGTCAAGGATCTTTTGCTGGTCATGGGTGCCACAGCAGTCCATTGTGGTTCAATTGGGGCAGGAAATACTACCAAGCTTGCCAATCAGATTATCGTTGCTCTGAACATTGCTGCTGTTTCCGAAGCTTTCACTTTGGTGAAGAAGGCAGGGGTTGATCCCCATCTGGTATTTGATGCCATCAAGGGCGGGTTAGCTGGATCGACTGTCATGAATGCAAAGGCTCCCATGATGATGGATTCAAATTTTAAGCCAGGCTTTAAGATTGATCTGCATATCAAGGACCTTGCCAATGCAATGGATACCGGTCATGGGGTTGGGTCCCCACTTCCTCTTACTGCCAGTGTGCGTGAGATGATGGAGACCCTCCATGCAGATGGATTTGGTAATGACGATCACAGTGCTCTTGCACGCTACTACGCTAAGGTTAGTGGCACGAAGATTGGCGAGTAGGAGTAGGCATGGATACTAGCTTTATTAAAGGGATCATTCCTCCAATAGTGACTCCCATAAGATCTGATGAGAAGATTGACGAGGAGGCGCTCAGACGTCTTGTCGATTTTGTCATCGATGGTGGAAGTTCAGGCATTCTTGCCTTTGGTTCCAATGGTGAATTCTACATGATCGAAGAGGATGAGATGGAGCGGGGGCTCTCCATCATCGTTGATCAGGCTTCGGCTCGTGTACCTGTCTATATGGGCGTTGGTGCCATTCGTACCAGCAAGTGCATCCGTATTGCTCAGATGGGGGTGCGCTGTGGTGCTAAGAGCATTTCCATATTGCAGCCGATGTTCATCAAGCCCACGGAGGATGAGTTGAAGACCCATATTCGCTCCATAGCCGCGAGCGTGCCCGATACTCCTGTCCTCTTGTATAACAATCCAGGTAGGTGTGGGTATGCGATGAGTCAGGCCCTTGTTGAGGAGCTTGCTCATTCTATTCCAAATTTGGTGGGTATGAAGGACAGTAGTGGTGACCTTACCCAGACTATGGAGTTCATCCGGCGCAATGCAGATGTCAATTTCAAGGTTTTCTGTGGAAAGGATACCTTGATATACTCAGGGCTTGGAGTCGGAGCTGTTGGAGCCGTATGTTCTACTGCCAACTATGTTCCCAAGCTTGTCTGTTCTATCTACGACAAGTTTATGACGGGAGACGTGAAGGGTGCTTTGGAAGCCCAACTAATCCTAAACCCCATCCGTCTCATGAATGATTTTTCAAGCTTTCCTGTTGCTACTAAGGATTGTGCGAATCTGATCGGTATGGAGGTTGGAATTCCTTTTCTTCCGAACAAACCTTCACCTGCCAAACAGCAGGAGAATCTTCGGCAAGCTTTACTTGTTGGTGGTTTTATCTCCTGATCAGAGACAGAAAGCCCTAAAAGAGAGGCGTATAGTAGTATAAAGTAATGGCCACTGAAATCGGTGGCCATTACTTTGTTCTTGTTAGTTAGAAATTACATTACTGAAGCATTGGTATATCCCATCATGTAGGATATTTTTGAAGCTGTTTCCTTAAGTTTGGGAATAGCACCTTCAATCTCTTCTTCGCTCATATTTGAAGTAAGGGCACTGACACTGATAGCTGCAACAATTTCCCCATTGGTTCCAAGTACAGGGACAGCAGAACAGTTGTCATCATTGATGAATTCATTCCTATCCCTAGCAACACCTTCCAAACGTACTTTTGCTAGTAATTCTTTCAGTTTGAGAGGATCTGTAATGGTATCTTGGGTATATTGGGGAAGGCCTTTTTCTGCTATCAGTTGATCGAGTTCTTCTTCGGGGAGTCGACAGGTGAGGATTTTGCCTAAGCCAGTGCAATGAAAGGGTAATTGTCTCCCTGGAGTGAAGTAGGTTCGGGGAGTGCTTTGTGTATCGATGCGGTCAAGCATGAGCACTTCGCCATTGTAAAAAACAGCCATATTCACATTAGCCTTGGGAAACTGGTTCCAGAGTAACTCAAGGTATGGCATTGTCACTCTACGGATGTCTTGTGACTGTAGGGCGTTTCTGGAGAGCTTGAGAGTTTTCAAGGAGACTGAGTACAGCCCCGTAGAAAGATCCTTTGTCATATACCCCGAGCTTTGTAAGCTTGCCAGTAGGCGAAAAGCCATGTTGCTGTTTACTTTTAGTTCATTGCAGACTTCTTGGATAGAGATCGGTCCCGGATGATCTGATGCAAAATCAAGTATTTGGAAACATCTTGCTACTGATTTAATGTTGTACTTGTCTGAGTCAGTTGCCATACAAGCTCCTTGTGCATTTGAAAAGAGATGAATATTTTATAATACTATTATATTATTGCATGTTTTCATTACAAATTCAAATCGATTACAAATCTTTTTTGTATGTCCTATCGAGAATGTAAATCATGAAAATAATTCTTGACAATAGTAAAATACAAACATATTATGACTTAAACGTAATATGTTTAGGAGTAAGGTTTGTCATTAAATTCTGAAGCGAAATCAAAGTGTGATATGGTTGTGGATATGATATTGTCTATGATAGTAAACAGACAATATCCAATTGGTAGCAGACTTCCTGCAGAAAATGAGTTTTGTAAGCAATTTGGTGTTAGCCGTATAACTATTAGAGAGAGTTTTAAAAGACTTGAAGTAATGGGTGTTGTTAGTATTCAACAGGGAAAAGGGACGTTTGTAAAAGAAATTGGGTTGGGAACTTTTATGCAACCTATGTTTAACTTAATCGACTTTGGGCTTTTTGATATCTCTACAATCTATGATGCTAGACAGTATATTGAAACAGGTTCTTGCAGATTAGCAGCTCAGAACAGGAATGAAGAAGATATTGAAAAGCTTAGTTTAATGATTGACCAAATGGAAGAGGCGTTGAAGCACAAAGAATTCGACAGATTATCATTGGTAGATAGTGAATTTCATATTGAAATAGCCAATATATCAAAAAATCAGATTTTGAAAGCTGCGGTAATTAATCTTGAAAACATTAGCACTGCATGCGCAATAAAAAATAATAAGTCTCATGCTGTTATGGTAAATGCTCAGACCCACCATCGTGCTTTGGTTAAAGCAATTAAAGATGGTGATGCTGATGAAGCTCAAAGGATTATTATTATGCATACGATTGAATCGAAAAAGTGTTTAATCTAATTACAATGGATGACTTAAGGGGTTTTTTTATGCTTTTAAACATAATATGATGATATGTTTAAAAAAATATATATGAAAAAAAGTTGAAGTAGCAAAGAGAAAAGGTGAGTTGTATATATAACAAATCGTTGGTAATGAAGGAAATATATGAATACGATTGAACAGAAAGCTTTAAATTATTTGGAAGATCATAGTGATACATTGTTTGCACTTCTAAGCGAACTGATCACATTTGATACACAAAACTACAGCACCCATGGTAATGAACAGAATTGCATTGATTTTATTAAAAAACAATATACTCAGTTAAATTTAGAATCTGAGATATATTATCCAGATTTTGTGGAAGGCATGCTCCAGCATGAAGGGTATTTGCTTGGACGCGGTACTGATAAGCGGCCTAACATAAGCGGAGTGTACCGAGGGCGAAAAGGGGTAAAACGAGTTATGCTTGCGGCCCATACTGATACGATGCCAATAGGTGATGAATCACTCTGGAGTGTGCCGCCTTTGGGTGGAATCATAAAAGATGAAAAGATCTTCGGAAGAGGAGCAAGTGATGATAAGTTTGGGATTGCAGTATCGATCATGGCTTTGGAAGTCATCAAAGAATGCGGGATTAGCCTAGAATCTGATGTGGTCCTCACTTCCTATTGTGATGAGGAATATGGTGGTGGAAACGGTGCTCTTGCCTCATGTCTTAAATACCCTTGCGATACATATATTAATTTAGACGGTGGTAATTACGAACTATGGGTACGCTCTATGGGAGGGTGTGTAGTGAGGGTTACTGTTGAGTCGAAATTAGAAAAGGATACGGCCTCATCTGTAATAGAGGCTCTTGAAGTAGTACGTGAGGAATTGAAATCTTTCGAGGAAAGACGGCACAGGGAACTTAGCAATGATCCCTATTTTAAGGATAGTAATATGATGGAATCGGTGCTGCGTATTTTGGAATACCGCGCTGGTTATGAAGGTTGTGATTTAGGCAAGGGTTATGTGGATTTTGTATTTTACACCAACAAAACAGAAAAAGAGCTTGATATTGAGTTTGTTGCAATGAAAAAAGTCCTTGATATAAAGCTGGAAGATATGCAGATGAAATGTCACGGTTTTACAAAGAAAAGCCGGTTCTTTCATTGTTTAACTACCACCGATTCTGATGAAGCTGTAGCGTTTATGCAAAAAGCAGCGTCTGAAGTTGCGGGAAGGCAGGTACTCGAAACCGGAGGATGTCTCAGTGATTTATCGTTGTTTCTAAAATATGGAAGTAGTTCCAGTTTCAATTTTGGAATTTTCAGGGATTTTAAACTGTATGGAGGAGCACACCAGCCTGATGAATATGTTGATTGTCAAGAGCTATTGGATAGTACGAAAGCATTGATACTTTTTCTTATCCGATGGGGAAAAGGGGAAGTTTTGCCATTATATCGAAGATAGCGATACAAAATATAATAAGGAAGATAAAAATGAACAAGAAATTTGAATTTAAACCATCAAAATTTATATCATATAAGGATTTGGATGAGTTGGATAAGTGTCGTAACATCAAAAGGGAAGATATGGAGAAACACTCCAATCCTGATTTTAAAATACGAATAGTTGAAGATGTAACTTCCTTGTTTGTTGCCGATTGTTTTACAAGGATCAAGGAATCTGATGATTTAAATAAAAAGGTGGTAATAATTTTCCCAAATCCATGGCCATCCGCTTATGCTAATATTGCTGAGCTTTGTAATAAATTTAACGTCAATTTGCGAAATGTTCATACTTTTAATATGGATGAATGGGCAGACCAAGACGGGAATGTTGCACCTTTGGACTATAAAGCTGGCTTAGGGCACGCTTTTATGAAACATTTTTGGGGAAATATAAATCCTGAACTTAGAATGAAAGAAGATCAAGTACATTATTTTACAACTGAAAATTATCAGGATTATTCAAAAATTATTGAAGATGTTGGTGATGGTGGGGCGGACATATGTTATAGCGCTACTGGCTGGCCAGGGCATACTGCCTTTATAGATCCTGATACAGAAGAATTTAGAGCAGATACTCTCGAACAGTTTCTTGAGATGGGATCTCGTTTTGTGACACAACATCCATTAACAATAGCAGAGAACTCTCTATTCAACATATTTGGTTCCAGTGGAGATGTTGCTGCAGTACCTCCCTGTGCGGTGACAATCGGGCCCCGTGATATTAAAAATGCTCGTGATCATTTTGAAATGCATAGTTTTAGCGAAACGAGTGGATCTTCATGGCAGAGGATGGTATCGCGTTTGACTCTGTATGGTCCTGTTTCTTTACAATGCCCGGCATCAATATTGCAGCTTTTTAAAGCTTCGGTATATGTCAGTGAAGGGATTGCACGGCCTTTCGAATGTATAGACTAGAAATTATATTACAGTGATATAGAGAGGAATAAAAGAAACTATGTGTTTTATGTAATCAACTCTGAACTGTAAACATTTTAAGTATCTGGATGGAATTAAGTAGTTAGGATAGGAGGCCTAATTATTTATGAAAGGAAAATTATAACATGGTGTGATGTTTGAAAATATAAGTAAAAAGGAGAAATTAAATGAAGGAAGAATTGAAAGGTGTTTTAATCTTGGGTTTTGTTATGGTCATGCTATTGAGTATCATTGGTTGCAAGAAAGACCAACCAGTGAGTGAAAGTAGTGGAGAACAGGCAGTGGGAACTGTCGCGAATAAGTCGATTGCATCAGATGAAGAGTATGTGTATCTTGCCCCTCTATCTAATCTTGAATACTGGCAAGCCCATCGTAAAGGGCTAGAAGATGCTTGTGCTGAACTTGGTGTGAAAGCATCATTTGTTGGTGATAATAAACTTGAAGCGACAGCTATGTGTACTTTACTTGAAACTCTAATTATAAGAGGAGTAGATGGTATCGTTATGCAAGGTAATTTCCCTGATGCGTACATTCCTCTATTCGAAAAAGCATGGGATGCTGGAATCCCTATCGTGACTCAGACAGTTGACGTGCCGGACAGTAAGCGTATTTGTTTCCTTGGTACGGACTATGTCAAATTCGGTGAGAATATGCTTGAGCTTGCAGCAGAAGCAAGTGGTGGCAAAGGCGATATTATTGTTTCCACCTTTTTGACCGCTGGTAGTTTGACAGTTGAAGATATTTTAACTGGGATTCATAATGCCATCAAAAAATATCCAAAGATGAGAATTGTAGCGGAAGTTGATGACAAAGCAGATATAGCAGAGGCTACAGCTAAAATTGGTTCAGCATTGCAGGCAAATCCAAACGTTGCTGTGATTATTGGTGGGCAGTCCATTTCCGGTTTAGGAGCTGTTACAGCGGTACGTGAAGCTGGCAAAGAAGGGCAGATTAAAATTATTTCAATTGATCGCGATGCGCCAACGCTTGAAGCGATTCAAAATGGTGAGATTTATGCGACTGTAGCCGGGAAACAATATACTGAAGTTTATTATGGAGTAAAACTGCTTTACGATTTCCATCATGGAAGCAAGAGAGCGTTCAGCAACGATGATACAGCAGCAAATATACTTCTTTCTCCTTCATTTATCGATACCGGGGTACTGATTATTAACAAAGACAATGTCGAAAAATTTGTAAATTTCAAGTATTACAAATAGGCTGTACCTTCTGTTTAAATAAGTATGAGAAAGGATGATTTAATGAATAATAATATATTAGAAATTGAAAATATCAATAAATCATTCCCTGGTGTTAAGGCATTAGACAATATGTGTTTCCAGCTGAAAAAAGGTGAAATTCATGCACTGATTGGAGAAAATGGTGCAGGGAAAAGTACTCTGATGAAAATTCTGTCCGGAGCTTTGACTCCGGACAGCGGGATTATCAGGGTTGAGCAGCAAGAGCACGAGTTTAGAAATACTAGGGAAGCAGAGAAAGCAGGGATAGGTATTGTATATCAAGAGTTGAGTATATTCTTACCAATTTCTGTTAGTGAAAATATTTATATTAATAATCCGCCAAAGAAAAATGGCAGAATTGATTTTAACGTAATGTATAAAAATGTAGAGGAGATGTTAAGCAAGTATGGGCTGTCGGATATAGATGTCAAAAGTGAAGTAGGGACTCTTAGCGTAGGGCGGCAGCAATTGGTTGAAATCTTCAGAGTCTTGGACGGCAAAGTAAAAATATTAATTTTGGATGAACCAACCTCAGCCTTGACGGAAAAAGAAACAAACATATTATTTTCAATAATGCATCAGCTAAAAAAAGAAGGAGTATCGATCATCTACATTTCTCATCGCTTGAATGAGATTTTTAACATGTGTGATTCTGTCACCGTTATGCGTGACGGTAAGTATATTAAAACCTTACCCGTAGTTGGGACAACTCATCAAGATCTTGTGAAAATGATGGTGGGTCGCGATGTTGCGTATAATTATGGAGCTGGTACAAGTGACATTCGGGATATTCTGCTTGAAGTAAAGAATTTGAACTATAGGCATATAGTCAAAGACGTAAGCTTTTCATTAAAAGCAGGAGAAGTTGTTGGTATTGCTGGATTGGAGGGATCGGGTAGAACCGAACTCCTAGAATGCATATTTGGCGCCTGCAGGAAAGATAGTGGTGAAATACTAATCGAAGGGGAAAAAGTAGAGATTGATTCTCCCGCCTGTGCGAAAGGGCTGGGTATGGCATATATGACTAAAAATCGTAAGTCCAAGGGGCTTTATCTTGATTTATCCGTAAACGAAAACATTTTTTCAGCGAATATTGATAAATTTTCAAAACGTGGTGTTTTGCAATATAAAGAAGCCAAGGATAACACATTATCGTACATTAAGAAATTTGATATTAAAACGCCAACAATAGATAAAACTGTTACTCAACTTTCAGGCGGTAATCAGCAGAAAGTGTTGATGTCTATGTGGATGACAAGGACACCAAAAATTTTGTTAATTGATGAACCTACTCGCGGTATTGATGTTGGTACTAAAGAATCAATCCATATCCTTATCCGTGAAGGCGCAAAAGCAGGGATGGGGGTCATAATTGTATCTTCAGATATGCCTGAATTGATTGGTGCTTCGGATCGAATCATTACGATGTATGAAGGTAAAGTGAGCGGAAACTTGAGCATTAATGAAATTAATGAAGAAAATATTATGACGCTTACAGCAGGGGTTGTTTAGCATTTTTGGTTAAAAAATAAGGAGTATTTATTATGGATAAAGCAATATCTACGAAGGATGAGGGTTTTAATAAACGTTCTATTATCGGAATCCTTCATAAGTGTTTTGCAGTTCGAGAAATAACAATTCTAATAATTGTGTTGGTTTTTGGAATAATAATGACAATTGCTTCACCTTTCTTTTTAACGAAGGCAAATTTAAAAGTCGTTGCAAACAGTATTTCTACAGATATGATTGTTACCTGTGCAGTGACGATTGCACTTATCAGTGGAAATATTGACTTCTCAATTGGTTCGATAATTGGAATCACTGGATTTTTTACAGGCATTTTATTGAATCGTGGTGTTCCCATAATTCCTGCAATTCTTTGTGGTTTTGCAGTGGGAGCGATATTAGGTCTGATAAATGGTCTTATTGTAACAAAATTTAAAATAATACCTCTTGTAGCAACGATGGGTACATGGATGGCATATAAGGGTGTAGGCCTAATGATGATTAACAATTCGTCGTTGAGCAATTTCCCGGCCGAGTTTAAAGTAATAGCACAGAAATGGACAATTTTAGGACTTCCGATAAGCATTGTTCTTATGGTGGTTGTAGTGCTTGCATCAATATGGCTGCTGAAATACGTTTCATTTTTCCGACAATCCTATTTTATTGGGGCGAATAGCGACTCTGCAAAACTTGCGGGTATTCGGGTAGATAAATTTATTATCATCATATATTTGGTTATCGGTGTCATGGCTGCAATTGCGGGTATATTGCTGATATCAAGATTTGGTAGTGCACCAGCTTCGCTTGGACAGGGAACAGAATTCAGAATTGTAACAGCTGTTCTCATTGGTGGTGTGTCGTTTAGTGGTGGTGAAGGCTCAATTTTTGGTGCGTTCTTAGGTGTATTGTTTATGGGGCTTATCAATAATGCATTGGCAATATTTAGTATTGATGCAAACCTGCAGCTAATCATAGTTGGATCGATACTAATTATTTCTGTTGCTGTTGATGAAGCAAATAGAAGGCGTAAAATGTACGCATAAAACAGAATTGTACTGCTTGATCAGTAATGTAAGAAACCCACAGGCTTGGTCTGCTGTACGGTAGTGTAGTTACATACGGAAATTATTTTCAAAAGAAAGACCCTCTATGATATGTTCGAATAGTGAATTGGAACGTCTTTAAGCAAATCAAAGAGGCTAGAATTGGCTGAACAAAGTTTAGTGTGTACGAGTTGGGATTGCACCTACTATCTGGTGTGGCTATTCAAGTACCAAAAGAAGGTTCTGTAAGATGAATGTAGCTTAGAGGTGAAGTTATCAAGCCACGCCATGATGGTGGTCATGAATATGGAAGACTTTGTAATAAATGATGCACTTTTTAAAATATTCCGTATGTAGCAGTAAAGTAATGTAGCTAATGAATATATAGAATAGGAATAAGTAGGGAATGGAAAGTTTAGAGAAATACACGAATGCCAGAAACTATGGATGCCGAATAAGAGAGTATACATATAATGGACTTAAAACCGTACATATGGAAAATGATCTGATTAAAGTAGGGGTGCTTTGTGATAAGGGGGCGGATATATATGAATTTGTATATAAGCCTAATGATTTGGATTTTATGTGGCATTCGTTTAATGGAGTTAAAGATCCTCGGACTATTGTTGTTTCAAAAGAAAACGATGGTGGTGGGTTCCTTGACTGCTATGAAGGGGGATGGCAGGAATTGTTCCCTACTATAGGTAGCCCCTCAAAATATAAAGGTGCAGTGCTTGGAATACATGGCGAAGTTGCGATGGTAAGTTGGGCTTATGATATTTTAACTAACACTATGGATGAAATAACAATATTATTCAGGGTACGTACTGCAAGAATGCCATTTCTTCTTGAGCGAAGAATGACGATAAAGATAGGAGAACCTAAGCTATATATTAGCGAGAAGGTGATAAATGAAGGCAGCCAGGAACTTGATTTCATGTGGGGACATCACCCGGCTTGTGGCTCGATATTTCTCGATGACTCTTGCGAAATATTGATAGATAGAGGTGATATTTCTAATATCAAATTTGATTGGAAGGGAAAGTCCGTTGTTGGGAATAAGCATGAATGGCCAATACTGAAAATAAACGATGGAGAAGACTTGAATGTGTCCAAGATAAAAAAACCAGAAGAACAGTTAAATATGGAATTTGCTATCAGTGGTTTTAAAGTAGCTGGCTATGAGATTAAGAATACCAAGAAGAATATTGGTTTTGGTTTGCAATGGGATAAAGATATGTTTCCGCACATCTGGATGTGGGCTATATACGGGGGGGCTCCTGAGTATCCTTGGTTTGGCAGGGCATATGTCTTGGCGCTGGAGCCATGGTCATCCCTGCCTGACGATATGAATATCGCAACAGAAAATAATGGAACAATTAAAATAGGCCCACAACAGGAAATTAAGACAGAGCTTGTTGCTTACGCAAAATGTTATGAATGATTAGGTTCAATCACTTTTCTTGTGGGATTCTTCCATGAGCTAATTTTGAAAGGAAGATTACTATCAGAGCTATAACAGAAGGCGGTTAGATAAAAAAAAGTCATTTCTGTGTTGTGTAGGTATCACACATACCAAGCATGAGAGTAGTCATAGATGAACCATATCACTTCGCCTTCAGGCAAGGCACATACCGATTAGGAATAGGAGCATATATGTCATTATTTGAAATGAAAGAAATCGATACTCAGTTCTATACTGAACATCTTAAAGAGTTTTTGCCAGAAAAAATTATAGATATTCATACACATGTCTATACAAAGGAAATAGTTGGGACTGGTGCCATGAAGGATAAGCGGTTAGTTTCCTGGACAACTCTTGTAGCAAAGGACAATCCTATACAAGACCTAATGGAAACCTATTCGCTTATGTTTCCAGGAAAGAGCGTGACTCCCTGTATTTTCCCTTGGGTTGAACCCGTTGAGAAAATTGATGCATTAAATGCATATACCCGATCTTCAGCGACGGATCATAATTTGCCTGTGCTGCTTTTGGTCCATCCCACTTGGCCTGTTGAGAAATTAGAGCAACAACTCGTTACAGGCGGATATCAGGGAATTAAAGTCTATCTGAATTTTTCTCCGTCCTACCTGAGCGGGGATGAGGTGAGAATTTTTGATTTCATCCCACATGAACAGCTTGCTTTAATAGATAAGCTTGGGCTTATTCTCATGCTTCATATTCCAAGGTCCGGCAGATTGCAGGATCCAGTAAATCTTGCACAAATACTTGAGATTGAACAGAAGTATCCAAACCTAAAGCTAGTCCTAGCACATGTTGGTAGAGCCTACTGTCCTGAAGATGTGGGGAATGCCTTCGAAGTGTTACAGAAAACTGAGCGTTTGGTATTGGATTTCAGTGCGAATACCAATCCTTGGGTGTTTGCACGAGCATTGGAAGCACTTGGGTCTGAGCGATTGTTGTTTGGTAGTGACCTGCCAATTGTCAGAATGAGAATGCGTCGCATTTGTGAAGATGGCCTATATATCAATTTAGTACCGAAAGGTCTGTATGGAGATGTTTCGGGCGACAAGAATATGCGAGAAATTGATGGTAAAGATGCCGATTCCCTCTCCTTCTTCCTCTACGAAGAGATCAAGGCTATGAAAGATGCAGTTCAGGAAGTTGGTCTCGATAAGGTTGATGTAGAGAATATTTTTTATACCAACGCAAGAAAACTCATAGAATCAACAGGCTTTTCCATGGTAGAGGCAGGGTTAGAGAACAATGGCTAACAATACTAGCGAAAATCTTCTGATAGGTTTTGATCTTGGTACAAGTGCAGTTAAAGCCGTGCTTTCTGATACAGAGGGGAATGTTATTGGGCAGGCAAGCCGCAAGGTTCATCTGATCTGTACAGAAGAAGGTTTCATAGAGCTTGATGCTCAATTCTATTATGAGGAAATTTGTTCTATCTGTCGTGAACTAGTATCACTTGTGCCAGAGGCGAAAAATATCCGTGCTATCTGTTTTAGTGGAGCAACTGGGAATACCCTGCTTCTTGACGGAGAGTATAAGCCTCTTATCCGTGCAATTAGTTGGATGGATATGCGATCTGTTGGCATGGATGAAGTGCTATATCCTGGATTTGATCTGAGTAGCGTGTATGACAAAATGGGTTGGCCTTATGGCGGAACGTTTCCTCTTGCACATCTAGGGTGGGTGAAAAACCATAAACCAGAACTTTGGAAAGAAGCCAAGCATTTTTCTATGCTTAATGATTTCCTCTACTACAAGCTCTGCGGCAGACTTGTTGTTGATTACTCAAAGGCTTCAACTTTTTTCTTACAGAATCAAATAGAAAGGAAATGGGATGAAGATATTCTCAATCTTCTTGGAATAGAAGAAAAAAGGCTCCCTTCTCTTGTTGCTCCTGGGACAAGTTGTGGAAAGATTACTCAGGTAGCATCAGAAGAGACTGGTCTAGATGGAGAGACTGTAGTTGTAACTGGATCATTTGATCATCCTTCTGCAGCGAGAAGTGTCGGGATATTCAAAGAGGGAGAACTCCTGATTTCGGCAGGTACCTCGTGGGTTATTTTTACTCCGATCAGGGATAGAAACATGGCTTTGAAAGGTTCTATGCTTGTTGATCCTTTTCTCTCGCCTTCAGGATGTTGGGGAGCAATGTTCGCCTTGACGGCAATAACCAAAAGGATGGATGAGTATCTGGAGAACTGCATAGGCTCAAGCAGTACTGAATCAGTTCTTGCTAGGTTTGATCGTTTGGCATCAGAAGCTGAAATCGGTACAGAAGGTCTTTTCCTGAATCCATTGCAACAGCCATATGCAGATATGAAGGAGAAGATTCAGAATATAAAGCCTAAAAACATAGCTAGGGCTTTGATGGAAGGGGTAGTTTTTATGACTCGATACAAGCTTGAGAAACTCATTGAGCTGACAGGTAAGCCTATTTCAAAGATAGTCTTTACCGGAGGTCCCACAAAAAGTCCTATCTGGTCCACCATCCTTGCCGATGTTTTGCAGCAGACCGTAGTCATCCCTGAAATAGAACAACACTCAGGAGCGATGGGTGCTGTGATTATGGCTGGTATAGGGTCAGGTCTCTATTCCGATGAGAGTGAAGGTTTCGAACGGGTTAGGTCCGGGGAACGGGTTATAGAACCTGACCAGAAAAACAGCCAACGTTACCAGAAAATATATATCCACTATAAAAAGCAATTTGAATTGCATTGAACAGATAAGTACGTAAATAGTTTTTTAAAATAGATAGTACTAATGAAGGAGATGATATGAACGATACCAAGAAGAATAAAATATTGCCCAAACCCCCTTTCTTTGAAACGAGTGTAAAGAACTACATTTATGGGGATGCAGTGTTTGAGTATGCACTCGCTGTTGATAGGGCCGCCCAGAAATATGATATTGATGCAATCTTTATTGCTCCTTATACCGAAATCAGAAGAATAGTGGAACATACAAAAAGAATTTTTGTGTTCGCTCCCTATATGGATATTCTGAGACCAGGACGAGGGATTGCTGATGTGTTGCCGGAAGCGATCAAGGAAGCCGGAGCGACTGGAGTGATGTTGAACCACTGTGAAAGACCCATGACCATGTCCCAGATAAAGGCAACCATCGACAGGGCCAACGAGCTCGGGCTGATAACATTTGCTTGTGCTGACTCTCTTGCTGAGACCAAAGCTATTGCACAGTTCCAGCCAGATATCATAAATCCTGAGCCCAATGAGCTTATCGGGACTACCTGCGCAAGTGATATGGGCTATGTAAGGGAGACGCTGAAATTGGTCAAGGATTTGTTTCCTGGAATTCTAGTGGAACAGGCTGCGGGCATCACCACAGGAAAGCAGATTTATGATTTCATCATGGCTGGCAATGATGCTGCAGGATCTGCTTCTGGAATTCTCAATTCTCCCGATCCTTATGCCTTGCTCGATGAAATGATGTTCAATGTCAGAAAAGCTAAAGACGATTTGGAAAAAAAACAAAAATAATGAGGTGAGAAATGAAGATAGTCCAAGAACGGCTGACAGTTACTTCAACAGGGATGAGACCTACTTTTCATACGGTTACAGATGATGTAAAGGCTATGGTTGAGCGTTCCGGGGTGAAGAGTGGACTCTGTGTGGTCTATTCACGCCATACGACCTGTGCCGTGATGATCGATGAGGATTCGTTTGACAAAGCATATACAGGGCTGACTTATCTCCAACAGGACCTTGTTGATGTACTGGAGAAAGCTATTCCAATGTGCCGAAAGGAAGGGCAGTACATGCATCCAGGGCCTGAACTTACAGTGTTCGCTGCTGAGCATGGAGAAGACAAGCCAGGGACACTGAATACTGATGCCCATCTCAAATCATCAATTGTCGGTAGGAGTGAAAGTATCCCCATAACTGAGGGAAGTTTGGAACTGGGAGAGTTTGGTCATATTTACTTTATTGACTTTGACCATACTAGAGCACGTGAAAGACAGGTGATCGTACAGATCATCGGTGAATAAGTAAGCATAGTAGTTTAGATATGAAGGAGAGAGAAAATGAAAGTTTTGAATGAAAAATTTGAGATGCAATCTGATGGCCTGCACCCTACATTCCATGATGTGACGAAACAGGTGAAGGATATGGTAAAGCGCTCAGGAGTAAAGAACGGCAGTTGTGTCGTGTATTCCCACCACACAACCTGCTCGGTGATGACTCAGGAGTGTTCCCATGACAAGACATACTTTGGCCTTGAATACTTGCAACAGGACCTCTGTAATGTCATGGAGAAATTGATTCCTACTTGTAGAGTCGAGGGCCAATATATGCATCCTGGTAAAAAGCATATTGAGTTTGCGATGAGCCTTGGGACAGAAGAGGGTGAATGGACAAGTCTGAACACAGAAGCCCACCTCCGGTCAATATTTTTTGGTCGTTCTGAGACAATCCTTATTGTAGAAGGAGAATTGCAGTTGGGTGATTTTGGCTTTGTGTATTTTATTGACTGGGATCAGGTCAGGGCAAGAAAAAGAGTTTGCCAAGTGCAGATAATGGGCGAATAACATCCTGCTGTATTAATGCCCAGTAACACAGGTTCAGATAGAATACAACGGTATACGTACTACCTATGCGTGATCTGCTAGACCATAGATGCCTCCATGGGAATGGATAGGTGTATGTATACCGATTTTTTGACATTGTATGATGAGGAATGTGTAATGAAAACAAGTTCGTGGGAATATGCAAAAGATGCGTTTGGGATTGAAGCGGATTCCATCAAGACAGCCTTCAACTCCATCAACAGGGATGCCTTCGAAAAGGCCGTTAATGTACTTGCAAAAGCTGAAAGGATTGCTGCAAGTGGGTGTGGACATTCTGGTATAGCCTGTCGGCATTTTGCCCATTCAATGTGCTGTATCGAGCTTCCAGCAAGATTTATTTCTCCATCTGAGGCTGTGCATGGAGCCACAGGTTTTCTCAAGAAGGGCGATGTCATGGTTCTTGCTTCACGAGGAGGCAAAACAAGTGAATTACTGCCCATTATGGAAATTTGCAAACAGAAGGGAGTTGCGATTATCAGCATTACTGAGAATATGGAATCACCTTTGGCTCTTGGTGCTGACATCGTGATCAAGATGCATGTCGAGCGCGAAGCGGACAAATATAACAGCCAGGGAACAACAAGTTTCATTGTATTGTCTGTCATCTTTGATGCTCTGCAAGTTGCTTTGCTGGAAGAGACTGATTATAGGGAAGAGCAGTTCGCACTAATCCACCCGGGTGGAGCTGTAGGGGAGAGATTACATTCATAGATTGGTATATCTGGAATAGTGTAGAATAGGTGGTGCTTTTTTTACTATGCCTGGCTTCGTTGAACTTTTTTTCCAGGGGATCTTCACTGTCCCTCCAGCCAGTAGGGACACCCTGTCTAGAGCATGAAAGAGGGCCGTGGTTGTAAGAAAACCAGTCTGGGCCATGTTAGTTAGCTTGTCCAATAGTTCTTGGGCATAGGAGGGGTTGCTCGGCAATTTCCTCTAGCGATTGTGTGGATATCGCCCAAGACAGAAAAACCTCCCTAAGGAGGCTTATGAAACTATATAGAAGACTTTAAAGAAAGTCGGGATTGAACAAAAACGGGCTAGTGCCCTCATTCCTAGGTATGTGCTCTGGATGGAAGCCTTGTACCCACAGATGCGGGAGAAACGACAGAGTCTGTTCCTATTTCCCGATCTGGTACAAAGGTCCTGTCTTTCAGAACCATTCCCAAACAAACCCTTGGAAGGAAGAGGCCTATCGGAGGAAGCATTCCATCCGCTCTTTGGTCTGTTGCGTTGATTTAACCCCAAATACATGAAGAAAGTATGCAAGAGATATGAAATAAGGGTGAATTATTGCTGACCATAGGATGCAGGTACTAATCCTCCCAATTTATTTCTACTTTTTGGGTCAATAAATTTCTACTATTCCTCCCAAAGAACACGTACCTTCTGTAATCTACTCTCTCCCCTTGAGAAAAAATCATGCTTTGAAAGTACTGAGAGAGAGCTGAATTGCCCTGCCAGAATGGTAAGGGAACAGGTATTTCTCAAGAGGCTTTGATAATTTCACTTGACAGGAGAGGATATTGAACTAATAATTACTTAAACGCATAAGTAGAGGGTAATCGATGATTTCCACAGGTAATGAATATATAGCGATTCCAGAAATTAGACCAAATTCTGATGTGCTCAGCATCAATGTCCTTTCGATGGGACAGAGGGGTATGATTGAATTCAGAGGAGGAAATAAGCCTTTTTTGTCCCTTGGTCTCCTTATTGATGGGAACAAGGTCATCCTCTCTGAACGAAACCAGGACCGCTATTGGATTCCTGTATTTGGCTCAGAGAATGAAACCCATGAGGTCCGTTCGATAATCCTTGCACCAAGAGACCAAAAAGGTTTCGTACAGAGAGTCTCTGTACGGAATAATGGAGAGAAAGCACTCTCTGTTGCCCTTCAGCTGGATGGCTCTATTGGAGAGATCCTCCATACGGTCAATGAAAGCAAACGTTTTGAGGGAAGTTTGCATGCCTATAGGACAGCCTGGTCTGAGTGCCCCTGCTTTGATATCCGCTCGGGTTTTCCTGTCCTGGCTATTGCCCCGATCTGCTCTGGTCCCAGTACATGGACATATACAGAGGGAAAAGCAATAACGTTTTCCATGCACGCCTCCTTCGCTGTCGAAGCAGGAGCAGAACAGAGCTTTTCAATTTACTGGGGAGTAGGATATGAGGAAGTCTCTGCGGTTACGATGGCCCGGGAGTTGTCGAGACAGGGTTTTGATGCTCTTCTCTCTGGGACTCGTTCGTATCTCGATTCAATCATCAGAACAAGTGGTGATGATCGGCTAGACAAGTGCCTGTTCAGGAATCTTATCTTTTCCATCTACTATGCAACAGGAAAGACCATTGATACCGAGGAGCTGGTACTTGTTACCAGTAGAAGCCCCCGCTACTATGTCTCTGCTGCCTATTGGGATAGGGATGCCTTGCTCTGGTCCTTTCCTGCAATCCTTGAGGTTGACGAACAGCTTGCCAGAGAGATGCTCTTCTATGTTTCGACTAGGCAGAAAAAAAATGTCGGTATCCATAGCAGGTATATCGATGGTACGATCCTCGAACCGGGTTTTGAACTCGATGAACTCTGTGCCCCCATTCTCGCCATCGAAGCGTATCGGATCAAAACAGGAGAGCCTATCCTCGATGATGGCGACATCATCTCCCTGATCGAAAGAATCATACAGAAATTGCTTGCTGTAGAGACGGAAATTGGCCTCTACGAGACCTTCCTCCAACCAACTGACGACATGCATGTCTATCCCTTGCTAACCTATGATAATGCACTGGTGTACTCTGTCTTTTCCATTCTTACCACCTGGGACTGGAAGGGAAAGAAAGCCCTTTGGCAACAGAAAAGAGAACACGTGAAACAGGCAATCGAAACCTATCAGGTGAAGGACCATGAGGGTAAGAAGCAATATGTATGGTCTGTCGATCTTCAAGGGAACTATGATATCTATGATGAACCACCAGGAAGCCTGTTGTTGCTACCTTTGTTTGGCATTGCTTCCCCTGCAGATGAGACGTATATGCATACAGTCTCCAAGATAACTGATCCAGCGTACAAATATTCATTTGCTGGAACAAAGTACTCAGCGATCGGGTGTCCGCATGCACCCCATCCTTGGATATTGAGTCTGGCGAACAGTGTCAGGGTCTCACATGACGAAGATGCTCTGGAAAAGCTTCTTTCTGCACCAATGGACCATGGCATCGCCTGTGAAAGCATTGATGAACATACGGGATATTCGAAAACAGGAGAGGCCTTTGCCACTTGTGCCGGGTATCTTTCCTATGTCCTCATCGGGGAGTTGAAAAAACGTGATACATGGAAAACGCATTAAATATTCACCTTGGGAATTACAATCTGAGATTACCGGCAGCAACGAGGTATTCTGCCAAAGCATTTTCTTTCAGGGGAATGGAAGGTTTGGACTCAGGGCGGTTCTTCCTGGGGATACCTATACACGCACCAACCATGGTGTCTACAAGGCTGGTTGCTTTGAATATATCAAGGCAGGCATTACCGATATGGTCAACTTGCCCGATCCCTTCAAGATGGACATCATCATTGGGGGTCAGACTTTTTCCCATACAGCATGTCTGCAAACCTTGGATATGAAAAGGGGAGTGCTGAGAAGGGAGTGGACGTTCGAAGGGGTGAAATGCATCTACGAACGGGTAATTTCCTTTTCGAGGCCAGATCTGGTTGCCCATCGCCTAGAGGTGCACGCGAAAGAACCCCAGTCTCTTCTGGTTCTCGATTACATTGATGGAGATGTCGAGAATCTTCCCATCAATGATGACCAGACTGTGAATAATGACGAGAGTATCAAGCTGCTCAAGGACTATCAGAGTTCCTTTGCCAAGGGTGTGCAGCAGGTCAAGTTCCAAACCCTTCATAGCACCTGTTCGCTGAAATACTGCAAGACCTTCGCTTCCTCTGGCAAGGGTAGGCAGACAGGATCGGGAATGCGTTATGAAGAGAGGCTTGATGCAGGATCAGTCTTTTTCTGCGAGGCTGTTGCCAGCTTGGATGGAATGGATGTGACAGGCTATGACTTCTCCACTGTTGCAATGCAGGCAGCATCTGACCTTTCTCAGTTTTGGGACCACCAGGACATCAGACTCGAAGGACCTGTCGAAGATCAATGTGCCATACGGTATGCACTTTTTATGATGAAACAGAATGCTCCGGAACCGGGGCTTTCGATCGGGGCGAGGGGGCTTTCCCACAGCCGATACAAAGGCTGTTATTTCTGGGATACTGAAGTATTCATACTTCCCTATTATCTCTATACCCAACCTGATATTGCAAAGAATATCATTCAGTACAGAGTCAAGACTTTGGGTAGTGCAAAGGCGTATGCGAAGTCCTTGAATCTTGAGGGGGCCCGGTATCCCTGGATGAGTTCACTTGATGGGTCAGAACAGTGTGAATCCTGGGATACCGGCAAATGCGAAGTGCATGTTACCGCCGATATAACCTGGGCTATGGACCAGTATGTTCGAGCCACTGAGGATAGGGAGATGGAGAAAGAGTCTCTTGCAGAAATTTATCTAGAGACTGCTAGGTTCTGGGTTTCCCGGTTCACGTATTTGCAGATAAGCGGGGAATATGAGATGCTTTTTGTGAAGGGCCCGGATGAATATGCCGGAGTCACCAAGAACAACACCTTCACCACCATGATGGCCTTGCATACTCTCAAGCTTGCCTTGGAGGCTGCAGACAGAGGGGATGTGGAATTACAGCAAGGAGAACGGGAGACCTTTTTAGCTATCCTCAAGACTGCAAGAATTCCCTATAGCGATGAACTGGGCACCTATCTGGAAGATGACCTTTTTGAACATCTGGAGGCTTTTGATCTCAAGGCACATAAATTGCAAGGAAAACCCTTGTACCACACTATCTGTTTTGACAGGCTTCAACGGTACAAGGTCATCAAGCAACCAGATGTCATTCTCCTGTACCTGCTTCTTCCCAAGCTGTTTAGCAGAGAGGAATCACTCAATGCCTGGAATCTTTACGAACCGCTTACCTCTCATGATTCGACGCTCAGCTGGGGAATGCATGCTCTCGCTGCCTTTAGGTTGGGCCTTAGGAAAGAAGGTGAGGCTTATTTCTCAAAGGCAATGTTCCTCGACCTTGAGGAGCTGATGGGAAACACCACTGGTGAAGGGTTGCACATAGGTGCGATGGGGGCTTTCCTTCAGGCTTTGCTTTTCGGAGTAGTCGGGATTTCTTTTGATGAATCGGTTTCTGTCAACCCCTCGTTGCCTGCCACTTGGGAAAGCGTAACGTTTGAAATTGCATGGAAAAGAGAGCGTTATCTCGTTCAGTGTACTAAGAAAGGTGGAAGTGTAGAAAAGATTTTGTTGACAAATCGGTAAATGAGTTCAATACTTTACTTAAACGCATAAGTAAGAGGCAGTACATGGCAATGAAACGGACCAACATGAAGGACATAGCAAAGAAAGCAGGGGTTTCTACTGCAACTGTCTCCTATATTATCAACAAACGCACCGATCAGGTCATTACTCCACAAACCATCCAGAAAGTGGAGGATGCCATCCAGCGGTTGGGCTATGTACCAAATCTGGGAGCAAGGGCCTTGGCTTCAAAGCATACCAAGCTCTTAGGTCTTTTGATTCCACAGACAGAAGAGAAAAAGAAACTCATGTTCTCCAATTCCTTTTATGGGGAGTTCCTCTCGAGCTTTGAATATGAAGCCAGGAAACGTGGATATAATATCCTCATCAGTGGTACTGATGTCGATGAAAGCTATTTTGATATAGCTAGGAAACGAAGTCTTGATGGCATTGTCATCGTTGGTGTTGAGGATGAAGCGGATATCGTGGGTCTAAAGAAAAACGGAATTCACACGGTGCTTGTTGATTCCTACGGTATGGATAAAGAGTTGAGTTCAGTAACCATTGATGATAGAAACGGGGGATTTATTGCTACTGAGCATCTCATCTCAATGGGCCATCGGACCATTGGTTTGGCAACTGGCTATCTAACCAAGGAAGGGGTAAATACGGAGCGGCTGAAGGGGTATGAAGATGCGTTGGCCAAGTATGGGATTGAATTAGACGGAAAATATGTCTATTCCGGTACTGTTTCTTACGAATATGGTTTTGAGTTGGGTTTGGAACTGGCTCAAATGCAAGATCCACCAAGTGCGATTTTCGCTACTGCTGATATCCTCGCTTTCGGGCTTATCAAGGGATTGAAACAGGGTGGGCTAATGGTCCCCGATGATATTTCCTTGGTTGGATTCGACGATGGGTTCCTTGCAAGCAATACCGATCCAGCATTGAGTACTGTGCGCCAGGATGTAGATAACAAGGCAAAAATTGCTGCTCGACTGGTGATTGATATGATAGAAAATCAGGAAGACCGTTCGAACATTGTGTTGCCTGTTTCCTTGGTGGAGAGGGATTCTGTCAGAAAAATTGGGTGATAATTGATGATCCGAAGCCGTTCGGGGCTTCGGACCATCGAAGTGATTCATAGTGGTGTATCACTGCAAAATCAATTGTAGTGAGTTCAAAGCAGTTTGTACAGACAGGAAATGGAATGTCTGTACTAGGAGGTTTGTTGTGATGAAAACAACGAAAAAGGTTCTTTCACTCGCGCTTGTTCTAGTTCTCGCGATATTTCCCATTTTCGCTGCCGGTACTCAAGAGGCTGCTAAAACGGGAGTGACCTTGAAGCTTGAGCAGTTCTCCGGTTCCGATGCAACGCTTTCGGGAAAAGCCCTCAAGGGTATGATCGCTGAGTTTGAGAAACAGAATCCGACGATTAAGGTCGAATTGCAGACAATTGGGTATGATGATTATTTCACCCAGCTTCAGAGTAAGGTCGTCGGTGGGAATGCCGCAGATGTATTCGAACTCAATTATGAGAATTTCGTTGCATATGCCAGCGAAGGTGCCCTATCGGATATTACCTCATTACTGGGAGATACTTCTGGCTTCAACAAAACTGCATTCAATGCTTTCAACTACCAAGGTGTCCAATATGGAGTACCCAATTCCTTCTCCAATGTAGTTTTGTTTTATAACAAGGCTCTTTTTGACAAAGCAGGGATTGCCTACCCGACAGATTCCTGGACTTGGAAGAATATCGAGGTTGCCTCGAAAAAAATCATGAAGCTGGGCGACAATATCTGGGGTTTCTACAGACCTTTCTCCTTCCATGAGTTCTACAAGGGTGCTGCCCAAAATGGTGGGTCCTTGATGAGCTCTGATAGAAAAGCCTTTACTGTAAATAAAGCTGAGAATATCGAGGCCGCTTCCCACATGATCGGCTGGCAGAATGATTCAAAGATCATGCCCACCGATGCTGATATGGCAGGAATGGGCAATTGGGACCTTTTCAAGAGTGGTCGGCTTGGTATGGTCGTAACCGGTATCTGGGCTTTTGCAGATTTTACCGCCAACTGTCCGTTTGAGTGGGACATTGCCATTGAACCAGGGAATGTTCAGAAGGCAACACACTTCTTCTCAAATTCCTATGTCGTAAGTGCCACAAGTAAGTATCCAGCAGAGTCAGCAAAGCTTGCAGTCTTCCTTGCAGGAAGCAAGGAAGCAACAAAGCTGAGAGTTGAAGCTTCTTGGGAACTTCCTCCTGTAACGTATCCTGAGATTATTGAGAGCTATCTTTCGATTACTCCTCCACAAAATCGTAAGGCTGTGTTTGCCTCTCTTGATTATCTTGTAACACCTCCTGTAAGTATTCAGCAAGCTGAGATGACGGCGATTATTCAAAGCCATCTGGAAATGATCCTTTCTGGAAAACAGAGCGCTAAAGTAGCCCTTGATGCCTGTCAGAAAGAGCTTGAAGCAAAGATTTCTCTCTGATTTCTCTATGCATGGCATGGTCGACTAACGACCATGCCTTTGGAGGTTCCTATGAGTATTCAGGGTAGGAAGGGTATCCGCGTTGCTCTGCCCTTTCTTCTTCCGAGCCTACTCGGTGCAGCTCTTTTTGCTATACTTCCCATCATTATATCATTGCTGTTGAGTACTACCAGCTGGACAGGGATGTCCAAGGTAACGCTAACTGATGGTTTCTTGAGGTTTGTTGCAGAGCAATCGGTAGGTTTGGACAATTTCGCAGTAATTTTGTCGGATCATGAGTTTTGGAGAGCCTTGTCACATAATCTCTACTTTATAGTACTCTATTTGCCTTTGATCCTTCTCTTTTCCATGACCTGTGCACTTATCATCAACACACACAGACGAGGTGCAGGACTCTATAGGGTTGTGTATTATCTTCCTGTACTCACCAGCTGGGTTGCCGGTTCATTGATCTGGAAATGGCTTTTAAGTCCCGTGTATGGTCCGATCAACAATTTTTTAGCCTTCTTTGGGATAGAGGGCCCTCTTTGGCTGCAAAGCGAGCTTTGGGCAATGCCCTCCATCGTGATCGCTTCAATTTGGAAGGACATGGGTTTCTATGCCATGGTCATTCTAGGTGGACTTAAAAGTATAAACACTGAGTATTATGAGGCTGCCCGAATAGATGGGGCTTCTCCTCTGCAAATGTTTCGTAGGATTACCTTGCCGTTGCTCTCCTCCGTCTTGTTCTATGTCACCATGCTCTCCATGATCAACGCATTCCAACTATTTCCCCAGGTGATGGTTATGACAAAAGAAGGGAATGCAGGGCCTAATGGGGCGACAATGGTAATGGTGGAACGAATTTATAAGTATGCCTTTCGCTATGGCAAGATGGGCTATGCCGCATCATATTCATGGATTCTCTTTGTGATAATAATGGCTTTTACCTATATCCAGAAACGAGGTGAGAAGAGGTGGGTTAGCTATGATGTATAAGAAATCCCTTGTAACGGTTCTCTATCATGTGTTGGCCATCCTGTTGGGCGTCATAGCTATCGTTCCCTTCCTTTGGATGATCTCCACATCATTGAAGAGCAGTGGTGCCTTGCTGGTCATCCCTATTGAATGGATTCCAAAGGAACCAACCCTATCGGCATATAAGAAACTTTTCGCTTTAACGGGAATCGTCCGTTCCATTGGCAATTCACTCGTGGTTTCATTCGGTGCTGTTTCTGTAGCGTTGTTGTGCTCCTCCATGGCGGCTTTTGCCTTCTCTAAGATCCATTTCAAAGGTAGTGGTTTCTTATTCATGATTTTCATTGCGTCCATGATGCTTCCTAGTCATGTCATTTTCATTCCCTTGTACTTGATCATGAATGATTTGCATTTGGTGGACACCTTGTTTGCCTTGATCCTTCCCTACTCCTTCAAGGCCTTTGCCGTTTTCATGCTGCGTCAACAGATGATGGGCATCCCTGATGCCTATCTGGATGCTGCTGCAATTGATGGTGCATCTCTCTTCAGATCCTTTTTTACGATTTTTCTGCCTCTTTGCAAGACGGCCTTAGCGACCTTGGCTATCATCATTGCAATGGATGCCTGGAATGACTACCTCATGCCCCTTGTCCTTATGACAAGTACAAAGAATTATACGCTTCCCATTATTCTCAATGCACTTTCGGGGCAGTTCAAAACTTCATATGATCTTCTGATGGCAGGATCGTTGATTTCTGTCATCCCGCTCTTGATCATCTATATCACGGCTCAGCGATACTTCGCCAGTGGCTTCCAAGTGGGAGGGGTAAAAGGATGAAAACGGTATATTTACAGGGATGCGAATCCTCAATTTTCGTAGTGGACGAGGGGACGAGTCATTTCACCTTTCGCTTCAAAGGGAACCATCTTTGGGGCGCTGGTGAGCACTTTGACAGAGTTGAGTTCCTTTCACACAGAAGAAAAAATGAGGTGAAGGAGGTTTTTACCAAACAGGGTGAAGACTCCTATCTTCCTCTTCCCCTTGTGCTTTCCGATGGGATTGCTTTCTTGGTGGATAGTGATAGGGTATTCGATATGGACTCATATCTGGCAGGTGATGATGTGGTTGTCCATATCACTGGTCAGTTTGGTCCCGAAGATACTATCCTTTTCGCTGAAGGGACTCCTAAAGAGACCCTTTTGCAGTTGCTTATGCATCTGGGGGGTGTTCAGACTCCTCCTGATTGGGTCTTCGGAGAATGGGCTAGTGCCAATCGTTGGCGTTCCCAAGCGGATGTGGAGAAGGCGATGGAACAGGCTGAAATCCATGGGTTTCCGATCTCTGTAGTGGTCGTGGAAGCTTGGAGTGATGAATCAACGTTCTATACGTTCAATGAGGAGGAAGGCCTGTGGCCTGATGTGCAAGCTTTGCTTACAAAGATGGAACAGAAGGGCATGCATCTGGTTCTCTGGCAGTGCCCTGTGTTCAAAGCGTTGGAGGAGGGTAGGGTCGATGAACGTCACCAGAGGGACCTTTCCTATATTCAAGAACATAAACTTGCAGTTTTGAATCCCGATGGAACGCCTTATAGGATTCCCAAAGGACATTGGTTTGCTGGGTCAATGGTTCCTGACTTCACAAATGAGGAGACGAAAGCATGGTGGTTTGACAAGCGCGCCTACTTGCTTGACCTCGGGATTTCCGGATTCAAGACCGACGGAGGAGAATGCATTCTCAGCGATGAGGTATGCTTTCATGATGGTTCTACAGGCAAAAAAATGCGAAACGGCTATGCTCAGAAGTATGTTGAAGCCTATTGTGACTACCTTGGACCAGAGCGGATTACGTTTTCCAGGGCAGGCTACCTTGGATCCAACCGCTCCAATTTGTATTGGGCGGGGGATCAGGTCTCTGAGTGGTCAGAATTACGAGCTGTCTTGAATGCTGGACTCTCTGCATCCATTTCCGGAGTCTTTTGGTGGGGGTTCGATATTGCTGGATTTGCTGGGCCTCTTCCTTCTCTGGAACTGTATCTGAGAAGTTATGAACTTGCTTCCTTGGTGCCTTTGATGCAGTGGCATTCTGAACCAGTAGGGGGGCAGTTCTCTGAGGTTATGAGGGGAGAGGATGCGCTCAACGACAGGAGCCCTTGGGTCATGGCAGCGAAGAAGGGGCAGGATATCCTGACCATATCCAAGCGCTACAGCAGGATGAGAAAGGACCTGAATTGGTATTTGCTACGTGAAGCCTCTTTTTCACAAACGCATTTGCAAGCATTGATGAGGCCTTTGTTCTATGAGTATGACACACGATATTCCTCTGTCTATGACGAATTCCTTTTGGGTAGGTCCTTGTTGGTGGCTCCTATGCTCGAAGAAGGAGAGACAACGCGAACGGTGATACTTCCAGAAGGTGTTTGGTATGAGGTGTTTTCACAAATCCAGCGTACCGGTCCGTGTAGCATAGCATGTGAGTATCCTCTCGATAGGATAGGTATTTTCATCAACACAGCAGAGCCGGAGTTTGAACGATTGAAGGCTGTGTTTACTTGTTTGCTTTTTGTGTAGTGTCTAAACAAAGCAAACAAGCAGCAATCGGGTTGGTTAGCCCCTTGGGTGTATTTTCTTCCCAGAGGTAGTATTCCAAAATAGAATTTGAATCCTTTGAGAAAGAAGTAGAAACAGCTTTGACCAATGCAAAAAACTATGCCTGTGAATTAGGTGATCTGAAGTCATTGCCAGGCTCAAACCTTCCCGAATTGATAGAAGAACTGCTACAACGGATGTCTGCGCCCTGTTGATCAACAGGGCGCCTACCACACAAGACAGAAAAACCTCCCTAAGGAGGTTTATGAAACTATATAGAAGACTTGTAAGAAAGTCGGCCTTGAACGAAAAAGAGCTAGTGCCCTTATCCCCAGGTATGTGCTCTGGATGGAAGCCTTGTACCCACAGATGCGGGAGGAACGACAGAGTCTATTCCTGTATCCCGATCCAGTACAAGGGTCCTGTCTTTCAGAACCATTCCCAAACAAACCCTTGGAAGGAAGAGGCCTCTCAATGCAAGCGTTCCTTCCGCTCTTTGGTCTGTTGCGTTAAGTTAACCCCAAATACATGAAGAAAGTATGAAAGAGGTATGAAATAAGTATGAATTGTTGCTGACCATTACCGAGCGAGTGCCGGGAAAGCAAGGTGAGATACGTGAGCCCCTTGGGGCGGAAAAGGAGGCAACGCCTCCTCTTTCCAGGGCTTGCCCTGGGGTATTGATACCTTTCATTGGCATCGATGAACATAAAATGGGTATGGGTATCATACATGAGAGGAATACGGTTTAATATCGAAAATACCGAGTAAAAGAATAAATTTCTTGTAAATAATACGATAAGTGTATATATTAATATATAGGTATACGAAAATATCGAAAGTGAGGCATACTATGCTTGTACAATTTATTGTTGATAACTATCTTTCATTTGGTACGAGACAAGAGTTTAGCATGTTCTCTGGGAAAAGCAGGGCATACCAAGAACGAGTAAAAACTGTGAACAATAAGGGGATTCTCAAATTCGCAGCTCTCTTTGGGACTAATGCTTCAGGGAAATCAAATTTCATCAAAGCTATGTCCTTTATGGATCAGGCAGTTGAAGAGGGGCGTGTCCCTTTAGGAAATGGAAACAAGTACTGTCGTACTCAAGCGAATAACCGAGAACGAGCTAGTTACTTTGAAGTAATACTAATGGAACAAAATTCATTTTATAGTTATGGCTTTGAGGTTCTTCTTTCGAAAGGAAGCTTCACCTCCGAGTGGCTGATAAAGTTGGGATCTAATGGAGAAGAGTTTCCTATTTTTAGTCGGGATCTTGTTGCAAATAAGACGGTGATTGGAGAACAATTTACCCCCTCCTCTGAAAAAAGATTACAGATTTATGCTGATGATATGCAAGGTGATTCTTCTGCGTTGTTTTTGACTGGGATGAATACCAACAAAACCTCTTTGTATAAAGATTATCCAGAATTTTCAGTCTTTCAGCTCGTCTTTCAATGGTTCTCAAAGAAGTTTGCAGCTAGTGAACCAAATGTCCCGGTTACTTCTGGATCAACCTTTCTTGTTGATCAGAAGCTTAAAGAGGTCTCAGCTCTACTACAAAGTTTTGATACTGATATTGTGGAGATAGTGAATGATATCTTAAAACAGGGTGAAATTTCTCCAGTGATCCAAAAGCAAATAGTTTTATTTGAAAATCGGGCCAACAAACTATTCCAAGAAGAGTCTCCACCAAAAAATCTCACTGTTTTGTTACGGGATAAGCACAATTTTGTGAGTATTTCCAAGGAAGCTGATAGTGATGCCTATGAGATAAAGAAAATTTTCTTCCGTCATGCAGATGGGCAAGAATTTTCTATTGATGAAGAATCACAAGGTACAATTAGGATTATGGATTTGGCCGAAATCCTTCTTACTACTGAGAGCTGTGTGTTTGTTGTTGACGAACTTGACCGTTGTTTACATCCGCAAGTCACCTATGAGTTTGTGCGGAAATTCCTTGAACATGCAGTAGATTATGATATTCAATTGCTAGTTACCAGCCATGAATCAAGGTTATTGGACTTTGATCTGCTCCGAAGAGATGAGATATGGTTTGTTGAAAAGCGCAAAGGCGAATCAAAGCTATACTCACTTGAAGAGTTCAATGAGCGCAATGATAGGAAGATTGATAGGGCATACTTGGATGGACGGTATGGTGGGGTGCCTGTTTTTACCAGGTAAAAGACCTGCTACAACGTATGTCTGAGTAGACTTGGTCTGGACAGTGAAGACTGCCTATCCAGTCTCTTCTTCTCCCTTGCCACCTCTTTCATGCAGAGCCAGTAGTTGGTGTCATCCTTGTCTTTGGCTTGCTTTCAGTTGCCCTTTACTGTCCAGATTGCCCAACCCCTCTTGGAGATAGGGGGCAAACGAGGCAGCGCCTCCTCTTTCCAGGGCTTGCCCTGGGGTATTGATACCTTTCATTGGCAGTTTGCTTACCACCCAAGACAGAAAAACCTCCCTAAGGAGGCAATATATATATAGAAGACTTGTAAGAAAGTCGGCCTTGAACAAAATCGGGCAACTCCAAATACATGAAGAAAGTATGAATGAGATATGAAATATGCATGAATTGTTGCTGTTCATAGGTTGCAAGTACTAATCCTCCCAATTACTTTCTACTTTTTAGGTCAATTATTTTCTATTAATCCTCCCAATTATTTTCCACTTTTTGGGTCAGTTTTAGTTGTTTGATACGAATAAATGGTTTAGAATACCTATATGATAAAGACCCCCAAAGAGTACTTGCCTAGGTTGATTGACCTCTATATATACGATGTCCTTCACATGAGAGGGGCCGTTCTCATTGAAGGTATCAAGTGGTCTGGGAAGACCACATCTGCTAAAAGACATGCCAAAAGTCTGATTGATCTGTCAGTTAATTCTGAGAAAGAAAGGGCGGAGTTTTTAGTACGAGAGAATCCTGACCGACTCTTTACTGGAGATACCCCAATTCTTATAGACGAATGGCAGAAGGTCCCTTTGCTTTGGGACTCGATAAGAAATCAAGTGGATAAGCGTACTGGCTTTGGACAATTTATTCTTACAGGCTCCACCTCACAGACAAAAGCTGCAGAAACGCTTCGTTCACACTCCGGAACTGGTCGAATTGGAAGGATTCATATGCATACGATGAGTTTGTGGGAGTCTGGAGATTCGACCGGTGAAGTGTCACTTGACACTCTATGGAAGGGAGTGAAAAAAGTGTATGGAGAAAGTAAGCATACTGTATCTGACATAGCTTTTCTTTGCTCTCGGGGAGGTTGGCCGGAAGCATTGAGAATGCGCAAGGATTTATCATTGAAGCAGGCATATCTGTATATTGATGAAATCTGTGTAAGTGACATCAGAAATGTTGATGGACATAGGCGATCTGCACAGAAGATGAGAAAGGTCTTACAGTCATATTCAAGATTTTCCGCCTCAGATGCCCCAAATACAGCAATAGAAAATGATGTATTTGATATTTCAAAAAATACCCTTGCTGACTATCTTAAAGTTCTTGAGGATCTTTTCATTACCAATGAAACAGAGGCTTGGAATCCAAATTTCAGATCCGCTACAGCAATAAGACAGTCGAATACCAGATATATGGCAGATCCTTCAATTGCAACGGCTGCCCTGAAGATGGGACCGGAAGATTTATTGAACGACTTACAGACTTTTGGTTTGATCTTTGAGACCCTTTGTGTAAGAGACCTCAAGGTGTATGCACAGGCACTTGATGCTGATATTCTCCATTATCGCGATGCGGCGGGCCTTGAATGTGATGCAGTATTCCATGGAAGAAACGGAAAATATGGATTAATTGAAGTCAAACTTGGGCAGAATCGTGTTGATGAAGGAGCTACAAATATTCTGACGCTGGCAGAGAAAATAGCAGCTTCAAATCAGAAGACTCCAGATTTTCTCATGGTTCTGACAGGAACAGGATTTGCCCACCTTAGAGAAGATGGCGTGTATGTTGTACCGATTGGGTGTTTGAAGCCCTGATACTGAAGTCCTTACCAGGTTCAAACCTTCCTGATTTGATAGGGGAACTGCTACAAGGGATGTCTGAATAATGTTGGTCTGGATAGTGAAGCCTGGCTATCCAGTCTCTTCTTCTCCCTTGCCACCTCTCTCATGCAGAGCCAGTAGTTGGTGTCCTCTGTACCTCTAGCTTCCTTGATCTTCTTTTCCAGGAGCTCTTCGCTGTCCAGATAGTCAGTACGTACCCTGCCAAGGTCAAGGAAGTGCTCTGTGGTCTCAAGGAGATCATGCTGGTCTCTGTTGGTAAGCTTGTCCAATACCTCTTGGGCATAAGGGTCATAGGAGTTATTGGTAAAGCTGTCGGTGTCTGTTTTGTAGTTGAGCATGAACTCATCAACGCCTTCAATGCCATTGTCAAGCAGGGCACTTTCCTCAATGGTATACTCCATGTAGAAGTAGAAGAGGCTGGAGATTCCCTTGTCAGAGGAGCGACGCAGTATGCGTCCCAACCTCTGGATCCTCTGCCTCTGCACCGAGTTGGACGAGAGGACTATCCCCACATCGGCAGAGGGGATGTCAAAGCCCTCGTCGAGGGCCTTGCACGACACCAGTATTCGCACCTCTCCGTCCCTGTAGCGATCGATGGCATGCTTCCTTGCAACCTCGCCCATCTTGCTATGGTATCGGGCGACCCTATTGGGATAAGCCTTGTCCAGGGCAAGGAACAGCAGGTCAGTCTGGCTGATACGCTCGCCGAAGATGATGATCTTCGCCTTGTTCCCTAGCCTTGCTACCAAGGCTTTGGCAGCAGTCACCCGGGCTTTTGCCTCATAGACGATTTCCTTTCGCCTGTAGAAAAGAAAGATGAGCTTGAGAGCCAGATTACCGGCCATGCTTTCAGGATCCTTTGCCAGCATTTGAAGGGTAGGGATAAATCTGTCTTGGGGAACTGATTTTATCGCGGGGTATACTTTTATCAGCTTTTTCATGATGGTGGTTATCTTGTCTGTAATGCTATAGTACTCATCTGCTTCCTCACCATTCAGATAGAGCCCTAGGTTAAACAGCACACAGGTGTTGATTACTCTTGCCCTGATAGCTTCAGAGAACCCATAGGAGTAGAATAATGGCCCTAAGGCCGGGACCAGTATGTTGGTAAAGCCCTCTGTCTGGGGTGTTGCTGAGAGTCCTAGCGAGAAGTACTGCTGAGGCTGCTTGGGATCCAAGAGGCACATGAAGTCAAATATCTTCCTGTTCTCTGCACTGGCGTAGTGGTGGCACTCATCAGCTATGATGAGGACGGGCTCACCTCTCTTGAGGTTTTCAGCAATGTGTCCTGATAGCCTGTACCTTGCTGAGTTGACCACGTAAATCATATAGCGCTTGTCAGGGGTATCCTTGTTGAGTCCACAGTAGTTCCCTATATCCTTCTTCTCAATACCAAAGGTCTCCTTGTAGGTGAGCAGGCTCTCTGTCCATTGGGCTACCATGAACTGCTTGGGGACGATGATCTTCACCTGGAGCTTGCCCTCGAGCCTTTGCTGCAGCCTCTGTGCAGCAGCGAGGGCTAAGATTGTCTTCCCTCCTCCCGTCACCACTTGGATGATACCGCGGCTTTGGTTCTGTTCCCAAGCTTCCAGGCATTCTTTTTGCCAAGGGTAGAGTTTCAGTTTCATCGCTCGAAGCTCCTTTGCATTCTGCTAGCTAAGGTGAAGGTATCACAAAGAGGGACCAATAGCCAGAAAGGAAAGGAAGAGCGTTTGTGGGTATTGATACCTTTCATTTTGCAATGAAGTCATAAACAGCGTATATTGGGGTTTGTATAGGGACTGAGAAAATCAACGTATCATTTTTCTTTTTTGTTTGTAGGAATAGAACTAATTTCTTCTAATACTCTTGAAATCTCATCTATCATGTTCTACTATTTCGACAATCGCAAACGCAACCTAAGGGAGAATCCATGAATTACGAAGACCTGTTTATCCAATACCAGAACTTGGAAAAAAGCCTAAAAGATAAGATAAAACTGGTAGCAAAGCTACAAAAGGCCATTGCCAAAGAGATGGAAGGTGGGGACCTTACCAAATGCATCAATGACACCGCTTCGATGAAGCGTGCCAGTGAAGAGGTTTCTTCCCTTCTAGAGCAGATCGAAGCCCTGGTAGCCAGCTTCAATCAGAAGGAATATATCGAGTGTGGTGACTTTACTGAACAGCTCCTTGCCCAGTGTGAAGAGAACAGTGTGGATGTGAAGGGTACTTTTCCCAACTTTGAGATGTTTCCCTACAAGCTACGCTTCGATTCCAATATGGATATCTTTCTTGATGGCAAGAAACTTCCCTGCTTTCGTCCCAACACCCTGGTGCAGGTGGTAAAGAAAGGTCAGGAGAAGCTCATGAAGGCTTCCTTCAATGCTACCAGATTTGCTACTGAACTTGCTAAAGGCTATGACTTGTTACTTGTCGACCTTGACAAGAAGACTTCTGCTGACCAGTACTTGAAGAAAATCTACGAGTACATGGTTCCAATGAGTCGCTCCCGTAAGGAATATGACCTGCAAAGCTATGCCTTTGACCTTGCCAGGCTCTATGCAGAGAGTTCTTCTGTTGAGCTTAAGGATGGTCGTAGGATCCAATGGGGTCCCAGTAGGGAAGGAAAGACGTCGATACGTATCCTGGATAGAAATGGTAAGGAACAACACTTGTCTACCATTCGCTTTTTCTAAGAGAATATTCCGAAAACGAGGTACTGCATGGTCGAAACACTTGGTGAAAACCCTAAGATCCCAACAACCATCGCGCAACTTTCCTTTGGGGATGTTCCCCAAAGCGAGGAGATGCTTGATGCCCTTACCGTAGGGATCCAGTTCATCACTGACTTTTGGCGTGATCGTTACTTTCGGGAGTTCCTCAAGGGGGGCGGAAGCAAGATCAAGTTTGTGACAGGGCAGAGAGGGAGTGGGAAAACCCACACCCTCAACCTCGTCTCTTCCCTCGCCAAGAGGGAAGGGTATGTGGCAGTCTCTTTTTCTGCAAAACAAATCTGGCTGAACGACTTTCGTGAAGTCTATCTGGAAATTCTCCAACAAAGCAATATCCTTGGACTGCTTCAGAGATGCAGCGACAAGGTAGTGGAAAAGATGGGCTTCTCGCCACAAGATATCCCCGAAGGGATGACCTTCATCGACCTCCTTGGGCAGAATGCTATGGCCGATGCCCTTACCCGTAGGGAGATACGCCTGCAGCTGAAACAGATGTTCTTGGATAATCCTCACCTTGACAATAACTTTGCACTTGCCTGCAGCCTTATCTGTGGAGGGATGCTTGGGCACCCCTTCCTGGAGGAGCAGAACAGGGACCTGCTGCTTGGTTGGATGCAGGGGGACAAGAAGATCAGGGTGACCACCCTGAGGCCTCTGGGCCTGGCCCCCAGCAAGATCACCAAGTACAACGCACGCAACATGCTACGTTCCCTGTCGGAGGTGGTTACCCTCAGCGGGTATTCAGGCCTGCTGGTGACCATAGACAACCTTGATGTGCTGGTGGACAAGTCAGGGCTGAACCCGATGCACTACACCAAGATGAAGCGTGAGGATTCTTACGAAAGTATCCGCCAGCTTATAGATGACATCGACAACTTCAAGAACATCATGGTTGTCTTTAGCTTTGGTCGTGAACTCTTGGACAATGATAATGCGGGCTTGAAATCCTATCAGGCACTGTGGATGCGTATCCAGAATGAGATCATTGGAAGCCGCATCAACAAGTTTACCGATATTGTGGACTTGGATCAGGTAGCATATCAGGAGTACTCACCAGAGCTGTTGGTAGAGATGTCCAGGCGTCTTGCAGCTGTGGTGACCCATGTCGATGTCACCGCCATGGTCATTGATGAGGAGAAGGCCCTACAGCTAATCAAGCAGGCGAAGATGGGAGGCATCTCCCTTCCTCGCCTTGTAGGGCAGGCTACCTTGGGTTTTCGTGAAGAATGTGATGAAGGAGACGAAGTATGAGCTTTGATTTTGAAGCAAGGCATATGATAGAGGCCCTACGGTCAGGTATTCCCTCCAGGGCAGTCGGGCAGTGTTTCAGTGAGGCACGGCCCCAGATGTTGGAGGATATCGTCTCCCGTCTCGATTCTGTGGTTTCCGATGAAACCAGCGAAGGCTTGATTATCAGCGGCAAGTATGGTGAGGGAAAGACCCACCTGCTGAATACGGTCTTCAATGTCGCACATAAGAATAACATGGTCGTCTCCATGCTCTCGTTGAGCAAGGAGACACCCTTGGACAAGCTGTATCTGGTCTATCAGAAACTGGTAAGCAATACCTACCTTCCCAATAGGTTGCAGCCAGGCTTTGTCCAGGAGCTGTCACGCCTTACCCCCAATGCAAAGCTTACCAGTGACCTGTTGCTGTTTGCCGCTACACAGCTGGAGACAGACAGGCTGTACTACCTCCTAAGGTCTTTGGTGAACACCGATGACCAGGATGAGCAGTTCCTCTTGCAGACTGATCTGGAAGGTGACTTTGTCGCCAACCTGCAGATAAAGAAGATCTATCGTCGTATCTTCAACGAGAAGGTCTCCTTCAATGTGAACTTTGCCAAGACAAAGCACACACAGGACTATGTTGCCTTCCTGAGCCATCTGTTCAAGCAGCTTGGCTACAAGGGCTGGGTCATCCTCTTCGATGAGTCGGAACTTGTAGGGAGATTGGGAAAGAAGACCAGGTTGAAGGCGTACAACAACATGGCACACTTCCTGTTTCCGCCAAAACAACTGGAATCGACCTTCTCTATGTTCGCCTTCACCTCCTCCTACGTGGAGGATGTCATTGAGGCAAAGAAGGAGTTCCAGAACCTATCTGAAGCCTATCCTGAAGATGAGGAACCGATGAAGAGTGTGCTTGAAGCCATCATTGATGCCCCACAGCTTGACCCGTTGAGTGAAGATGAGATATTCGAAGTACTGGAGAAGATCATACTGTTCCATGGCAAGGCATATGATTGGAAGCCAGAGGTCCATCTAGAGACGATGTTCTCCACTGTCGAAAGTGGTGGCTATCTCCTAAGGTCCAAGATACGCTCAGCCATCGAGTACCTTGACCAGCTGCTCCTGTATGGTGATGTGGGCAAGAGTTCCTTTGCCCAGCTAAGCCAGGAGAGCTTTGCTGAAGATGCGGAGAGTAGCTTCCCTATAGAGGCTGAGTAGAAGAGAGAAGACAACGAATACACAAGCAAGGAAGATAGGGAGAGGTGCCCCAGCTAGGAAAGCTGGGGTTCCTTGATATTTGAAGAAAGGCTTGGTTGAGGATCCTTTGCAAGAGCTCTTCTACAGGGAGACTTTGATTCCCCAATGAATCGAGAGTAGCACAAGCATTGCCATGGTTCGTGCGCCATTACCGAGCGAGTGCCGGGAAAGCAGGTGAGATATGTGAGCCCCTTGGCTCGGAAAAGGAGGCAACGCCTCCTCTTTCCAGGGCTTGCCCTGGGGTATTGATACCTTTCATTTTCAGAGATTTCTCTTCTCATCAATCATTTGGATATGTGCAAAGGTTGCAACTTCCGGAAAGATTGTACAGTTTGTGCAAGATCACTCTCAACATTCTTCTAACCGATAACCTACCCATAGGACAATTTTTGTCCATACAAAATATCACCTTCAAATCTTATCACTCCGAGGGTAAGTTATTGGGGCTTTTCGGATGTTTCCAAAATCTAGCATATACCTATAGTATCCCAAAAATGAGTAGCCCGCCGATTTGAGGGACGTATTGCTACGGCTAACCTTGGCGGGCATTGGTACTGGAAAGTTAGAATGATTGGGCCCTTAAGTCAATTGATACAGTACTATCTACGTAGTTAGGTTGACTAAAATTAACCTATAAGGTAAATTTTATTATGCATAGTTGCTATAAAAGACCTTGTATGTTGAACCAACATTTTCCCAGCACAATGGTACATGGACAAGGTATTGCTGCTTCAACGCTAAGGAGTACTCCATGAGTGCATTACCAAGTGTCCCAACTGGGAAAGTGATAAAGAACTACCTAGATGAATATGGTATTTCACAAAAAGAATTGTCTGCTAGGACCGGCGTCAGTGAAAAGCATCTCTCTCACCTGCTTAACGGCTCGTCTCGATTGACTGAAGAGCTTGCCCTGAAGCTGGAAAAAGTATTACCTGGAGTACCAGCATCTTACTGGTTGAACTATGAAACAAAGTATAGAGAAGCCTTGGCTAGGGAGAAGGCTTCCCTGCAAACATTTTCTTCGGATGAATTACAGAACCTCTCCATCCGTTTTAGATTCAAGGAAGTGTTCCAGGGCCTTACTTGGGATTTGCAGAGACAAGCAAATGAAATGCTATCACTGTTAAAGATAAGTGACTACGCTAACTTCGAAAAAACCTACTCAAATTTGGTTGTTCCTGATAGAAGCCACCTTGAGTCAATTGTAATTTGGCTAAACGTATGTCGAGAGACAGCTGAATTGCAGGATGAGGAGATAACAGAATCTTTCGACCCCAAAACCTTTAGAACGTTGCTCCCTGAATTGAAAGAGATAGCAATGAATGAAGATGCCGCTTTCTCTCTGGCCAATGCAAAGAAGTGGTTGAACAACAAGGGGGTATACCTTGTGATCCAAGAGGCCATCACCAACTGTAAGGTGCGGGGTGCCTTGACGTACTATAGAAAGAAACCCGCAATATTTTTGAGCCTTCGTTTCAAGACTCATGATCATGCATGGTTTGCCTTAGCTCATGAAATAGGACATCTCCTGCTTCATCCCAATGGTAAAGAGACTTCCCTGACATTCGAAGATGATATGGCTACCCCTAGCAGTTTGCAAGAGGAGGAAGCCAATTCCTTGTTTGATGGCCAGCTCCAGCTTGGGCGCCTGATGGAGATGAATGAGGAGATCAGCAAAGTCTCGCTACTCTAATAGCAGCTACGTGCATTGTATGAGATTCGGGACGAGATGGTAATGAGAACGGAATGGGAAAGATGGCTGTGCATGTGTGAGTAGTCGGGCTTCAGGGAGCTCTTGGCATTTACCTCAAAGAAGAGTATCTGATGGTACAATCTGCCTCCAGTATCTGGCTTTAGATTATGAGGATGGCACTAGGTTATTTATCTGTTCTTCTAGTTCAGTTAAAATATCGAAGATATCCGATAATGAGATCTTCCTGCCAAATATCATATCTTGCATCTGCCTGTAATCTCGAAGTAAAGCCTTTTTAACTGTTTCAGGAGGAATTAGCTTTAAAGATCCTGGAACTGCAGTTTCATAATGTGCCCATCCGACGGGATAGAACTTCATTTTAAAATCTACAACGTCCTTTAGTAAATCCAGATCTGAAAGTGCTTCCCTCTTGATTTCTGATTGAGCAAGCATCGCCAGATCATAGTAATGTCGAGAATAACGGGAAGGCTGTTGCTTTCCTTCAGGGCGGTGGGCTTCCTGATGAAGGATAGTAGCCTTCTCCCAAAAGGTCCGTTTCCCTTCTATCGTGCTCACCTTAAATTTTTTCTGAATAAAGATCTGGGGAAAATGAAGTGCAGCATAGGAAGTTATAGTAAATTCTTTACTCGGCTGCCATGACGCTAAAGGGCCTATTTCCAGACGAACCTCCGGACGAATATATATATCGTCAAATGCCTTGGGATACTTAATATTCACGCAATGAGGATCATCCGGATCTATTTCAAGTTGACAAAGCGGAGAATACAGAGCTTCCAATTCAGGCAAGAGCGTAGATGCGATATAGTCACGGGCGTATTCATTCCCCAACGAAGCGAGAGTAGCGGAAGCATGCTTCCATTACCGAGCGAGTGGCGGGAAAGCAAGGTGAGATACCCCGCCCCTTGGGGCGGAAAAGGAGGCAACGCCTCCTGGGTCCAGGGCTTGCCCTGGGGTATTGATACCTTTCATTAATCTGTTTATTGAACTTATCTTGTTTATTCTTTGATCTATCTTGGTTAGGGTTTTCGCTAGATACCAGATTCCAGTCAAGAATCAAATCGATGTCTTCAGAGAATCTTTCAATTACGTTATAGACCTTGGAAAGACTGGTTCCTCCCTTGAACATCAATGTATTCTTAAGACTCTCAGTGTTAAACAATTTTTGCAAAACCCAACAGACCCAGAAATCCTTTTCAACGATTGCTGAAGTTGTTCCCATTTGAGCAGCTGTCTCTGAAAAGATCTGGATTCTTTCTTCTTGTGATACATGAGCTACATTATCCATTCTGCGATCCTTTAAGTATTTCCTTTATTGCCTCATATATCCAAACACTCACCCGTTGAGAATCTCGTAGGATTTTATCAGAAGAAACATTTCCCATAGTATCAGATATTTTCTTTATGATATCCGGAGTTATATGCTCCTTACCCAGAGCTTTAAGTGCCTGAACAAGCAACCTGCTTTCACGATATTGTAAGCCAGACTCTTTCATAGCCATATGCTTAAATTCCAGAGACTGATTCCCAATTTCATACGTACGGCTAGGCCCGTCAGAAATATACAGATGGCGAGCAGAAACCTGAGTTGATAGCCCTAAATAATTTAATGCGGTGTTCCCCGAAGGCTGAATACGCCAATTGAATTTCCGGGCATATGCATAAGCTACTTGCTCGATATCAGGACTAAGATACTGTTGAAGGATCTCACTGTACCGGGGATAGTGATAGATTCCCTGAGAGACTCGACGAATAGTTCCTTTCTTTGACAAGTCAGAAAGAGCTTTACGAACCTCTACAGCAGAGAATGGGGGTATAAAATCAATCTTAGAGAAGACCCAACCCATACCTCGGCTATATATCCTAGCAAGTATTTTTTCAGAAACAGTTTGCATGTATTTATATTAGTATATTTTTTCACAAAAAGATAGGTGTTTTTGTGAAAAAATTTACGTAGAATCATATGCTGAATAATGAAAAAACGACTTCGAAGTTTTGCTGGACCCAATGGCTCCGGCAAAACTTCATTCCCCAACGAAGCGAGAGTAGCACAAGCATTGCCATGGTTCGTGCGCCATTACCGAGCGAGTGCCGGGAAAGCAAGGTGAGATACGTGAGCCCCTTGGCTCGGAAAAGGAGGCAACGCCTCCTCTTTCCAGGGCTTGCCCTGGGGTATTGATACCTTTCATTATACACATACCTTGCTGCTCACGAAAATATTCAAAATACATACCTTTCTGCACATAATCTTATTTGATGGTCATGTGATACCACCTAAAAGCGAGATAGTGATCAGGGTGGTTTTCTCTTCCGGAATTTCTTGTTTCCTTACGTTTTTGACTGTGTTCACTAGACCTGGTTGACTCTGTTTCTCTTTGATTGACGCAGTAGATCGGGATAGGAAAGATTTCTCTTCATACCTGTTCCTTCGGTGGGGATTGGTTCCTGATCATACTATCTTTGCTCCAATTGTGTATCACTGGCTGTGGTATATTGGCCTCAACTTCAAGCAGATACTCCTTATGCACCCTGCGCACCATATCCTCCTTGAGACCTAGGATCTTGGCTGTAGTGCGAATGTTGGCATTCGGGGCATCCATCATGGTGCAGATCTTACTGGCTAGGTCGAGGGTGACATGCCTTGCCTTGAACTGGAAGGGGACACTTTCTGTGAACATCAGACCACAGGACGGGCACAGTCCCTTACGCTTGGCGACATGCCAGTAGGTTCTCCTGTAAGGGGGGATGGGCTCGGCGCTCAGAGCTTTCTTGCCAGGACGATAGCCGTGGTTTCCGGCAACAGAGCCGCACTCTGGGCAAACAAGCTCCTCAGTGCAAGAAAAATAGAGGTGGATATCCTTCCCTAATATTTTCTGAGAAGTAAGTCTGAAGGGTTTACAGGGCAGGTGAATACTGATATTTTGATCCTGCAGCTCAATAGGTTGCATGGCTGTCTCCTTGTTTATTGCTAGTACAACAAACATACCAGAGACTGCCTTTTATATTCTATGCACTTTGAAAAATAATGAAATTATCTACTTGACCACCAAGAATGCGGAAGAACCGAAGATCGGAAGGAACGTTCAGAAAGGATTGTACTCGGCTGTGATCTATGGCCCAGAGGCCTCCCTATGGGGATTTCTTTGTACTTGATACCTGGCTTTTCTCCCCTGCTGGTTTCTTTAATCTGGAAACAGGATATTGTATCATGTATGGAGGAATACTACATGGCACGAAAAATTATCCGTGAGGACACTGCAACAAAAAAGGAACGACAAGAGCTGTTTTCACAAGCCGGATCCCGCGCTGTGAATGCTGCACGTGCGGCTTCCTTACCGTTGACCTATGTTGAAGGGACCACGATTGTCCGTGAAGTAGATGGCACGAAAACCGTAATAGGAAAAGTCAGCCCGAACATAACCGTCCTTCAAAAGAAAATTAGGCTTTAAAAAATGAAAAAGCGACTTCGGATTTTTGCTAGACCCAATGGCTCCGGCAAAACTTCGTTATACACATACCTTTCTGGTCATAATCTTATTTGATGAGTAAATGTCATTCTCTAATGTCGTAGAAATAATTCATTATAATGCAATATCTTGCTAAAATATTCTTATTTGATGGTCATGTGATACCACCTAAAAACGAGATAGTGCACAGGCCGTTTTCTCTTCCGGAATTTCTTGCTTTCTTACGTTTTTGACTGCGTTCACTAGACCTGTTTAATCAAGGAGGGGATAGCTGATATGGCCCAAAAACTTCATTTGACTGTTTGAAGAATCACGAGTATAATACTCGTAAGTATAATAATTGTGATTCTGGAGGTTGCCATGTTCATTGGAAGAGAGAAAGAGATGGAATTGCTGGAAGAGCTGCATTCCTCGAACAAGTTTGAGTACCTTGTTTTATATGGCAGAAGACGTGTTGGGAAGACTTCTCTTCTGATGGAGTTTTCCAAAGCCCATCCGGTAATTTTCTATTCCGCTCAGGCAAAGAATGATAGTCTGAACCTCTCTGATTTTTCCAAAGCTCTTCAGATGCATTTCTCTGGCTCATTCTTTGGTGCCTTCTCGGATTGGAATGCGGCTCTCAACTATCTTACAAGTCAGGTGTCTGATAAAAGAATAACCTTGATCATCGATGAATTCCCTTTCATAGCAGAGGAAAACCAGACTATCAAATCTATCATTCAGCATGTGATTGATCATGATTGGAAAGAGAAGAGTCTTTTCTTAATTTTGTGTGGATCCAGTGTGAGCTTTATGGAGACTGAGGTTATGGGGGCAAAAAGCCCTCTGTACGGACGCTCCACCAGCAACTTGGAGCTGGTTGGCTTTGACTACTTGCAAAGTGCTTCCTTTTTTCCCCTGTATACCAACGAGGAAAAATTGCTGAGTTATGGGATCCTTGGAGGGAGCCCCTGTTACCTTGCGGCTTTCAGTGACACGGCAACCATTGAGCAAAACATTTCAAGGGGCATCCTCCGGATGGGTTCATTCCTTAAGGATGAAACACAAAACCTCCTGAAGATGGAGCTTCGCGAACCTGCAGTCTACAACAGTATCTTCGAAGCCATTGCAACAGGTTCGAGTCGTCTCAATGATATCGCACAGAAGATCCACGAGGAACAGACCAAGTGTTCCAAGTACATCCTGACCCTGAAGAATATGAAACTTGTCGATAAGGTAACCCCCTCGGGGGAGAAGGATTCCAGCAGAAAGACCCTCTACCAGATTACAGACAATTTCTTCCTGTTCTGGTATCACTTCATCTTTGTAAACAAGAGCTATTATGAGCTGCTTGGAGACAAAGAAGCAGCTCAGGAGATATATGAGAATCTTTCTGAATATATGGGGCAGGTCTTCGAAAAGATATGCACTCAATATCTGGTCAGGCTTGCCAAGGGAAAAAGACTTCCTTTTGTACCTCACACTATGGGAAGATGGTGGGGTAGCAATCCGAACACTAGAAAAGAGGACGATATTGATATCCTTGCCCTTGATGCACATCAGCGGTCAGCTATCTTCTGTGAATGCAAATACCGAAACAGGCTGTTTGGCATGGATGAGTACCAGGACTTTCTCAACGCTACTGCAATTTTCACCAAGCCGGTCAATCGCTTTTATTACCTTTTCAGCAAATCGGGGTTCACTGAAGCGGTGAGAAATCAAGCCCAAAATGATGGGGTTAAGCTTGTGGGACTGGATGATCTTTTCCTCTTTGATTCCCCAACGAAGCGAGAGTAGCGGAAGCATGCTTCCATTACCGAGCGAGTGCCGGGAAAGCAAGGTGAGATACCCCGCCCCTTGGGGCGGAAAAGGAGGCAACGCCTCCTGGGTCCAGGGCTTGCCCTGGGGTATTGATACCTTTCATTGATGCCTTTTGTGATTTGGTATTGGAGTAGAGAAAAAAATCCAGTGGTCCTAGTTCGGATTTGACTGGCACCCTCCTAGGATTTCTGCTAAGATTTTTTAGTATGCAAGAGCCTCAAGGGATGCATAGTAATGCTGGAGGTAGTCCGTGAAAAGATCAAATGTACCATTGCAAGACGACATGCGTCTTACAACATTGCTTGGGCTGATAGGTATCCCTACCATACTGACAACCACAGCATATGTGCTAGTGGGGCAGCTACAAATAGGAATTCCTTCAATCTTGCTATTCTTCCTTCTGACAACGGTCATTCTATTCCCCCTAGAGTTGGCCGTAGTGCTCTTTGCAAGTAAAAGAAGCTATGGAAGCTTTTCTTTGAAAAGTGCATTCGCCAATCATAAGAAAATGAGTTGGCCGAAGTTACTTCTCTTTGGCGTAGTGCTGTTTGGGTTTGCAGGTCTTATGTCTGCTGTGATAACTCCGATCGAAAGGATGTTGACAGAACCCCTTGCCAGTAGGTTGTTTCAGAGTATTCCTGTCTATTTTGATTCCCCAACGAAGCGAGAGTAGCGGAAGCATGCTTCCATTACCGAGCGAGTGGCGGGAAAGCAAGGTGAGATACCCCGCCCCTTGGGGCGGAAAAGGAGGCAACGCCTCCTGGGTCCAGGGCTTGCCCTGGGGTATTGATACCTTTCATTGGAACAATATGGAGTACCTCAGACAATATCCACAGAATATCCTGCTGATAACCTGTATTGCCTTTGTTGCGCTCAACGTCATCATTGGGCCGATTATTGAGGAGTTGTTTTTCCGGGGATACCTTACCTCGAGGATCAGTCGGTTTGGGAAATGGGCTCCTGTCATTGTAACGGTGCTGTTTTCCCTCTATCATCTTTGGCTTCCGTTCAATAATGTGTTTCGAATTGTCATCTTCCTTCCTGCCGCATATGTGACTTGGAAAGAGAGGAATATTTACATATCAATTGTGTTTCATTGTCTGTGCAATTTGTTTTCAACGATCAGCTTCATTATCGCCCTCTATGCTGTCTGAAAAAGCCAATACTTCCCGGTCAAAACGATTGCGATTCAACTTCAGGCTGAGCAATCCAGTATGGAGTGGCGTGCTTTCTCTTTAGTGGGTTCCCACTCCCCCTAAAGACCAAGTGTTTCAAATCTGTAGTGCAGTATCTATCTGGTATCTTCGGTGCGTGCTCATGCCGTCAAAAGCTTCTGAGTACCGGCAATTCTTCAACGTTGTTGCAATCTTCACCAAGCCGGGCAACCGCTTCTATGTATTTATTCAGAAGATCGGGATAGGCAAGATCCCTCTTCGTTCCTTTTCCTTTGGTAGGGACTGGTTTTTGATCATACTATCTTTGTTGAGACTCCAATTGTGTATTTCAGGCAGTGTTTGCATGATACTTGCTATCGGGTATCCAGCCTGAATGCTGATTCCATCTGCATACATGCTGATGAAGAGAGACCATACTTCTTTGCAGTCTGCTTCCACTGGCAGACACTATCTGATACCTCTTCCAATATGGCTGCAGCTTCTGTATTGCTGAGATGGAAAAAGGGGGCTTGCTTCAGGGCAAGGGAAAAGTCCAAGGAATGGTCAACTTCATCAATGGCAAGGCTCAGCCCGTAGCTGTTTGGCGATGGATTCAAGTCGTAGGCAGGGGAGAGCTTCCATCCTTTTCTTGTGAGAAGGAAACCGTGGTTTCTCAGATGGTCGTCAGTATTGGATATGGCTATGCTGAAGGCAATTCTTCTCCATAGCTGATGAAGGTCCTTATCAGGTTGTGCACTTGCTGTGGTGATGAACTCTGCCAGTTCCAGATAGCTTGATGAATGGTCCCCGTCCTGTTTGCCAAGTAGGGCCATTGCGGAGGCAAAGTGTATCCGTCCGGTTGTCTTGGTACGGTCAAAACGTCGTACAATGAATGTGCCACCCTGTGAAGAGAATGATTGTAGCATTGCAGGGGGAACTTCAACGCCTGCATTGGATGCAAGCTCATGGACTACCATCTCCCATGCACCACTGTCATTGGTGTCATTCCTCGAGGGAAATTTAGCGATCCACAGATTCCCTTGTTCGTCGGCTACTGTAGCCTTTGGTCTGGCTCCTCCTAAGGAAGAGCCGGGATCGACAAGGCGTGCGATCCATCGAGCCTCTTCATCAGAATCAGGATTGCCTTCAAGTTGGGAAACTCCATATTCCAAATCCCGCAATCGCGTCCAGGGGGGTGTTGCAAAAGGAGAGTCTTCTGCAATGAAAGGTCCCCCTTGGTCTAGCTTGAAACGAAGGGCACCCATCCTGGCAATGTCCTGGACACCAAGAAGGTAGTCGCTTTCAGTTAGGGGTCTATACTTTGTGGCATTTGACCTAGCAAAAATTGCTTGGCGTCTTTGCATTAGCTTTCTCCCCCATCGGTCAGGGGTGGAGTCAAGGAAAAGGCCGAAGTTGCTTTTTGAAGGGTTTGGGTACTGTCTGCCTGCAAACAGTTGCAACTCAGGATCAAGCTGATAGCTGTTTGCCTTGGACGATAGCCAGCTTGCATCATAAGAAAAAGAGAAAATCTCGCCAGATCTTCCTTTTTGGGCAAAAAGGGATCCTACCAGCTGTGGCTTTGCCATTCCTTCCCAGTGCGCATACACAAAAATGATGTTCTCTTTCATGCTTCCCCCTTCGGGGCCCTTTTCCCTACCGGAAGGTCCAAGTCTTGGAGCTTTCTTCCCAATACATCATCTTTGGCAACCAAGAGCAGATCATCTACCAATCCAATGGCAAGCAATACCTGGGCATATGCACCCATGGAGACAGAAGGAGACCCTTTCTCAATTGCCCAGAGGGTGGAACGGCTGATGTTTGCCCTTTCTGCTACCAGCTGTACTGAAATGCGTCTTCTGAGCCTTGCTAGTTTGATCTGCTCTCCCATTTGCTCAAGTCTTCGTTCGACTGAGGGGAGTAAGGTAAGTTTCTTTTGTGCCATAATGTTCATAGTATAAGACTGATTATTGAATATGTCTAGATTATTGAACATTAAGAAGAAGAAATCATGTATAGGAAGTGAAAGAATAAAGATACTTGGTAGCAAAATGAAGCAGTCGAGCCAACGTTTTGCCGTATCGAAGATAGGGCGTTGGCCCAAGGGTATTTTATATCAATCTGAACACATCATCTTCATTTTTTTCTTGAGTTATAGCACTGCTTTTGTCCGTAGCATACAGCTATAGATACTGATACATTCGACTGTGAAATGGTCACATATATTGGGGATTTTGATTTTTGAAGTGCTCTCTGGGTTTATTATTCGACTTTCCATGCTCACGACAACCAGATTATTGGCCATTGCAGAAGCTATCACCCAAGGGTCGACTCCACTGAGAAATACTCGAACCATCTCATCCCTATAGTACGAACTCACATGTGAGCCAATTCTAGAAAACGCTGTTTGTTCTCTGTTTTCAGGATCCAGAAAGTACCGTTCCCGTTTTTCTATCCAGTCAGAAAGTGGACCCTCTTTCGTTTGTAATTCCTCATACACCATATGCCCACAAATGAGCAATCCATTATACAATAGGTGGTCTATCCAATCCCAAAAGCCAGGTGCTATGGCAAATTGGTACTCGAAGTTCTTCGCTCTGATGAACACATTCGAATGAAAGGTATCAACACCCCAGGGCAAGCCCTGGAAAGAGGAGGCGTTGCCTCCTTTACCGAGCCAAGGGGCGGGGTATCTCACCTTGCTTTCCCGGCACTCGCTCGGTAATGGAACCATGGTAACGCTTCCGCTACTCTCGCTTCGTTGGGGAATCAAAGCAGTACCGCTTAGCCATCAAGCTTCACCCTTCAATAAGGTTGCGATGGTTTTTGCAGAGACTTTCAGTAGCGATTGTGCCTCACGATGGAGTGTATCGCCTGTACGGACACTCTCTACCAGTGTTTCCAAAAGTCTTGGGTTTGTACGCTTACAGAATACTTTTTGGCCTTGTTTCTGATGCTAGGAAGTGTATTGCATCCTGCAAAGTCATCAATGCTGGAGGACGGAAGCAGGAACTCTACTGCTGTGCGGTTGAAAGCAGTTCTGTTCCTGACAGTGGGGAGTCAACACCAGATTCTCCCAAGAGGATATGTGTTAGCTCATGCACTAGGGTAAAGATCTGAGCAACTTCAGCATCCTTGGAATGGCTTTTAGAAGTCGGATATATCGTGGCGGTATCAGCAAGACCATAAGAGGATATGGTTTTACTACATTTATTAAATAATTTAATAAAAGGTATATTTTTGTTGACAGCTAGAAATATCGATGGTAATTTTTAAGTGTTCAGAACGCAAAAAAACAAAGGAGATTACAGTATGAAAAGGAAAATTCAGGCATTTCTAGTGATTGCTTTTCTCGTTTTCCCGACACTTCTGTTTGCAGCGGGAAAAGTTGAAAGTCCAAGTAGCGCGGAAAAAACATTTAACATTGTATTTACCACATCATCAGTAACCGAGGAAGCTCATTCCAAAGTGCTGGTCGAGTATGTGAAACCACGTCTTCAGGAACTCACCAGTGGCAGGGTCACCTTGGAAGTACACGATTCCAGCTCCCTGTTCAGCCAGGATGATGAACTGCCGGCGACCATCCGTGGCAATGCCACCATGTGCTATACCGACGGCACGTGGCTCTCGACATACATGCCCTCTACAAGTATGTTCAGCGCTGGATACATCTTCAAGGACCTTGATCACATGAATAAGGTGCTCAACGGCCCGATTGGTACAGAACTGTTCGAAAGTGTCGCCAAGAAAGTCGGTGTGAGACCGTTTGCCTCATATTACATCGGTTCGCGCACAATCAACCTGAAGAACACCAACCCAGCCATGACACCAGCCGACCTGAAGGGACTCAAGTTGCGTATGCCGAACTCAGAGGCTTGGCTCATGTTGGGCAAGGCTTTGGGAGCCAACCCCACACCAGTAGCATTCTCCGAATTGTACACTGCACTCGCAACTGGCACTGTTGACGGACAGGACAATCCGCTGACAGCCACCGAAGAGGGCAAATTCTACGAAGTCACCAAATCCATCTCCCTGACCAACCACCAGATTGGCACCGTATGGCCCACAATCAACGAAGATTTCTGGCAATCCCTCGGTCCTGAATTGCAGCCCTTGGTCAAGCAGGCATTTGTTGAAGGAATCGAATACAACAACAAGATTGTTGTAGAGAAGGAAAACAGTCTTGTTGCATTCTTCCGTTCAAAAGGCCTGACAGTTGCAACTCCAGACATCTCAGCATTCAAGAAACAGGTGAATGACTATTACCTGCAACAAAAGGATTTCATCAAGGACTGGGATATGGACCTCTTTGATCGAATCAAAAAAATGGCCGACTGAGTCTAACTGCATTCGAAACGAGTATCGGCCATACCTTGGCCGGTACTCTTCATAATCCTCGAAATAATGGAGAAGACCAGCAATGTCAAGGAAGCTTGCCTTAGCGATACGCATCATGGAAAAGACCATCAGTATCTATTTGCCGGTCATCACGTTCCTGTTTATGTTCATTTCCTTTTGCCTGCAAATCTTCTCCCGCTATTTTCTTAACCATCAGTTCGAATGGACCTACGAGTATACCGTCATAGGTTTCATCTGGACCGTCGCATTTGGAGCCTGTGCTGCAAGCAAAAATCGGGAGCATGTCTCGTTCAGTCTCGTTTACGACCACTTAAGCCAACGGGGCCAGGCGATCATGAAACTTGTCGGCAACACCATCATCATCATCGCCTTCGGCATCATGTTCTATCCTGCCCTCGATTTTATCATGTTCATGGGAATCAAGACCACACCTGTGCTTAAAGTCCCGATCAGTTACGTTTACGCACCGTTCATTGTGTTCATCATTTTCTCGATCCTGTATATGGTCAAGGACTGCCTGGTCGCAATCCAGACACTCCTTTCATTCAGGCAAAAAGAACCAGGAGGGTTGCAGTAATGGACTTATCTTTGTGGATCCCAATCGGAATGCTGGTGCTGACCTTCCTGCTGAACATCCCTGTCACCTACGGCATGTTGGCCGCAGGCGTCTACTACCTGTTGTATACCGGAGGCGATATTGGACTCATTGTCGGACAGACTATGGGAGCCCTGTACACTGGCTATGTGCTCATGGCAGTACCGCTCTTCATATTCACCGCTAACGTCATGAACTCGGGCAAAGTGACCGATGCCATGTTCACCTTCTCCAAAGCCCTCATCGGAAGAAAACGCGGTGCCTTGGCCTATGTGAATATCATCGTATCGCTGATCTTCAGTGGCATGACTGGCTCCGCCATCGCTGACGCCGCGGGAATCGGCAAGATGGAAATCGAATCGATGGTCAAGGACGGATACGACAAACCGTTCAGCTGCGCCATCACCGCCGCATCGGCCACCATAGGCCCGATATTTCCCCCAAGCATCCCGTTCGTCATCTACGCCATGCTCTCGGGAACTTCTGTCGGAGCCCTGTTTCTGGGCGGCATGGTTCCCGGCCTTATGCTGGCACTCGTGCTGTGCATCTATGTGTGGTTCATTTCGCGTAAACGCGATTACCCCAGAGGAGAATCGTTCACCTTCATTGAATTCCTCAAATTCTCCTTTAAGGCATTTCCAGCCCTCCTCACCCCCGTGATCCTGTTGGTAGGAATCTACACCGGGGTCATGACCCCGACTGAAGCAGGCGCTGTGGCAGCCTTTTATGCCCTTATTATCGCCCTGTTCGTCTACCGGATCCTCGGCTTCAAAGCTTTGCTCATTACCCTCAAGGACACTGTAATCGGTTCCGGACAGATAACGATTCTCACCGGAGCCGCTACCGTGTTCACCTACATTGTAGCCAAAGAGAACATCCCTGCCATGATCTCCCAGTACATCCTGGGCATCACTGCCAACAAATATTTGCTCCTCCTCCTCATCAATACACTGTTCCTAGTCCTCGGCATGTTTTTGGACACAGCCGTACTGCAGTTCGTTTTCTTGCCCATGGTCATTCCCATAGTCAGACTTCTGGGCATCGACATGGTCCATTTCGGCGTGCTGATCTGCCTGAACATGATGATCGGCCTTTCCACTCCTCCCTTCGGCTTCTTGCTGTTTATAACAGCCGGGATTTCGAACACCTCGTTCGCAAAGATTACCAAGGAGATATTGCCCATTATCCTAGTGCTGTTGGCACTGCTAATGCTCATTACCTTCGTTCCCAATATCGTTCTATTCGTCCCTAACAGGATGATGGGATAAAACAAAACCAAAACCCTTAGCCATCAGGAGGCTACCCCAATGAAAGACTATGAACAACTTATCGATACCTACAGCAACATGCTTGGCACCGATTCCCGACAATTTTTAGACAAGGCTGTTGAAGCTATTGTCGAAGCGAAGCTACGCGGTGGAAACGTCGTCGTCGCCACCGGAAGCGGTCCCAACCTCCATGAAGGGGTCACCACCCTGATCGCCCACCTTATGGACAAGGGAATAATCGACGGAGTAACCACCAGTTCGGCCGTCGTGGCCCACGAGATGGGCGGGGTGTTGGAAAAGGTCAAACGTATCGTCGTCTCGAAAAGCGAACTTGCCCCCTTGCTCGATCCGGACAAACTTCCCCGGGGCGACATCTTCGAACTGACAGTCATGGACAATGACCAGTGGGAGCGTCTGCGCACGGAGATGATCGTCGATGAAAGAATTGTGGCGATCTGCAAAACCGCAGAAGGCCAAGTAATCATCAAGGCAGCGGGAAATATGGCCTACCCCATGGGACTACGCACGGAAACTGCAGCTAATACAGTGCTTGAGATTGCACGTGCATGTGGAAAACCCTTCGAGGAAGTCGCAGGCTGGGGGTGTGATACCCAGACCATGCTCGGCATAGGAGCGAAGAAGCACCTGCCGGTACTGGTGAGCATTCCACAATTGGTGGGAGGCGGATACGTCGGCATCGCAATCGGGGACAGCATCTCCATAGCAGAACGCAGCGCACGCATTGCAGACATGCTTGGGTCGGCTGATGTAATCATTGAATCGGCTGTTGCGCTGACTCAGGAAATCCACGACGGTCCGTTCGAAACCTATACCGGCCACGGCATCTGGGCCAATTGGAACGGAATGCGGACCTACAGTCTCAAAGGCAAGACCTTGATTCGTTTCGACCTCGACGAAAACCTGAAGAAGGCCTGGGACATGGACAAGTGCGGTGGCAATATCCAGAGGGCAATCGACGAAGGGTTGCCCAAGACCAAAATGTCGAAGATTCCCTTCCGGATGGAAATGTCGGCATTCAGCAGACTCGAATCGAGTTTCCCCGTCATTGGGGATATTGGGGTCATCTGGCCGATTCTCGCGTACAAGGTCAGCAAGCGTTTGGGTATAGAACTGGATTTTATCTCCCACCCGCAACAGACCGAACAGGGCAAGGCCTTCCGTGATTTCATCGTATCGGAGATTCAAGCAATGGATTTACAAGCGATACGGGACACCTCCCGCAACACCAACTTCAACTGAGAGGACATACACATATGAAAACAATCGGAATTATTCCCGCAAGGTACGGGTCGTCGAGACTTCCCGGCAAGCCATTGAAGATGATCTGCGGCAAATCCATGATCCAACACGTATATGAACAAGCCATGAAAGCCACAACATTGGATTCCGTCGTAGTGGCCACGGATGATGAACGGATAATCGCAGCGGTCAAGGCCTTCGGTGGGGAAGCCTTCCTCACATCGCCGGACCACAAGAACGGCAGCGACAGGATTGCCGAAGTGGCTGCCCATATGGATTGTGACATTGTGGTGAACATTCAAGGTGACGAACCGCTGATATCACCTGAAATCATCGACGAGTTCGTCCAGGAAATGCTGCAGGACCCGACTCTGGTCATGGTTACTGGATGCCATGAAATTCACGATGACCAGGCACTGAAGAATCCGAACGTCGTGAAAGTTGTGACAAACCTTCAAGGCTTTGCCCTGCTGTTTTCGCGCTCGCTCATTCCGTATCCACGGTACACCCAACGCTTTGTAGCCAATGAACATATCGGAATCTACGTATATACAAAGGACTTCCTCATGACCTACATCACGCTTGAGGAATCCCCGTTGGCTGCAACCGAATCGTTGGAACAGATGCGCGCCCTCGAACATGGATATGCTATAAAGATCGTCAAGACCCGTTTCCCCTACAACGCATTGAGCGTTGACACGCAGGAAGACCTGGAACACGTGGAACGGATCATGTTGGCAAAGCAAGAGGCACTGTAATGGGCAAGACAATTCCAAACGGTATCCATGTCACCATGGTCACCCCCTTCACCGATGATGATAAGATTGACTATGCAGGGGTCGAACGATTGTTGCAGTGGTACGCCGACCATCAGGTCGACGGCATATTCGCCCTCTGCCAATCCAGCGAGATATTCTATCTCACGTTTCAGGAAAAAATGGAACTGCTACGGTTCATCGTCAAGAACAAGCCTGAGGGCATCACCCTCATAGCCTCGGGCCATACCTCTGACGATATCAAGACACAGCAGAAGGAGGCTGAAGCGATTTCCCAAGAGGGAATTGACGCCTACGTGTTCATCTCCAACCGATTCGCAGCACAACACGAGGATGACCGGACTTTTCTGCGAAACGCAAAGGAAGTGGCCAAGGCGACTGAGGGCATCCCTCTGGGAATCTACGAATGCCCCTATCCCTACAAACGGCTGCTCTCCCCTGATGTACTCACTGCCTTGTTGGACATTGGGGATTTCCAGTTCCTCAAGGACACCAGTTGCGACATACAACAGATGCAAGCGAAACTGGCGGCCATGTCCGGCTCGAACTTCAAGCTGTTCAATGCCAATTCTGCTACTTTATTGGAAAGCCTGCGCATAGGCGCCCACGGGTTTTCTGGTGTGATGGCGAACTTCCACCCCGAACTGTACCAGGCCTTGTTCGGCAACTTTCGTACTGACGAGAATCTGGCACAACGGATACAAGACTTTATAGGTTGCTTTTCTCTCGTCGAAGGCCAGATATACCCAACCAACGCTAAATATTACCTCGGAACCATGGAAGGTCTGGGATTCGGATACCATACCCGTTCCAAGGACCCCAAGGAATTCACCCATAATCGACAACTCGAAATCCAGCAGATGTGGGCATTGACTCAAAACTGGAAAAACCAAGATAATATGAAGTTAGTATGACAAAGAAAAAATATATCCTGGGTGTGATCCCGGTCCGCTACAACTCGACTAGGCTACCCGGCAAATCTTTGTGCGATATCTGCGGGAAACCCATGGTTCAGCGGGTGTACGAGATTGCCTCGTTGTCCACACTGTTGGATGACCTGCTGGTCGCCACCGATGACCAGAGGGTGTTCGACGCGGTCACCAAATTCGGAGGCAAGGTTGTCATGACCTCCTCCGATCACATGACCGGAAGCGACCGTATCGCTGAAGTAATCGCATCGTACCCATGCGACTATGTGCTGAACATCCAGGGCGATGAACCGCTGCTCATTCCCGAGATTATCGACGAGGTCATCATATCGCTCGTGACCGACAAGAAACAGGTCATGACCACCAGCTGTTACCGCATTGCCGACGAATCGCGCATCGACAACCCGAATGCGGTCAAAGTCGTGGTCGATATCGAAGGAAATGCCATGATGTTCTCTCGTGCTCCTATTCCCTATCCACGCAACAACGAATACTTCGCCATGTACGAGCACATCGGTATATTTGGATTCCGCAAGGATTTCCTGCTCAAGTATGTCTCACTTCCCAACACCCCGCTGTCCCTGACCGAATCGCTCGAGCAGCTGAAGGCGATGGAGAACGGCTACCACATCAAGGTCGTGCAAACGAAGTATAACTACAGGCCTCCAAGCGTGAAGAACCAAGATGACCTCGACCAAGTGGTCCGCATCCTCTCCAACCCGGAACTGTGTTAGCTTCTACGCTTACTGCTGGGCTAGCCACAGTGCGCGAAGTCATCAACTGAAACTCAGGGACTCGAAGAACTGCGCATTCATCATGAGGCATGCGGCATATGAACAATCGCTCGGTGATGACGTTCCCAATATGATGACTGGAGCCGATGGATAATCCTCCGGTAAGTACTCGGCGACATACATTTCCAAAAACCGCTTGTACTGCACATCTGTGCTGGTGAACACCCCCGAAAGGACGATGGTCGAAATCCCCTCGATCTTGATTACATTGGCCAATGCGACAGCCATCATGTGGATCGCCTGGTCAATCGCCACACGCGCGGCCTTGTCACCTTTGTAACTCTCGGCCAACACGGCATGGAACAGGTCTGGTTCATGTTCCAACGCGGAATTCCACGTTGATCCTTGCAACTGTGCAGCCTCACTGTACGACTGCAGTAAGCCTTCCCCGGACACATACGATTGCAGGCATCCCTGCTTCCCACAGGTGCAGGAGGCTCCTGCCACGTCCATGGTCATGTGCCCGAAATAGGTCTTGGGCAAAAGCCCTTCGGAAGTCTCGCCCGGACCGCGGTACATTGAAAGGCTCAATTCCCGCTCGAACAGGATGAAGATGTACTGCTGTAACGATGAGATATGGTAGCTTCGCCGTTCGAGGAAATTGAGGACCCTGCGGTCCGAGACGGTACTCACCGGAACCTGTAGGGACGCCTCCAGCACATCGCTGAGCTGCTGGGGATCGACTCGGGTGCATTCGGGATAGGTTACACAGATCCTCACCAGACTTGACAGTTCCAAGCGAGTTTTCCTGAGGACCTCTTCCACCAGTGGCACGAGCCTTTTGGCAATCGATTGGGTCCTCTCGGTTTGGTCTTGGCCTACGGCTTGGGCCGGCATAGCCTCGGTGGCATGGAAAATCTTCCCATCCCGTATGTTCGTGATGGTGATGTCCACCTCATCGCCATTGAGATGGAGTGCAAGGACGTACCGTACAATACCGCAAATGCCGTACAGAACAGCCTGTCGGCCTCCAGTCGTGGGGGCGTAGGCGATATTCTCGACGTGTGATTCCTTCTCCAGGTACTTGATGATCCCGAGCACGGTTGGGTAGGTGAGTGAGGACTCCTGGACGAGCGTCTCCATAGAGACCGGTTCGAGGTTCTTGACAAGCAAGAGTATGCGTTTGATGTTTTGGGATCGGACGAGTTTGTTGTTACGTTTGGTACCTGGTACCGGTTTTTGCTTCTGCAAACAATATTCCATGTGCGTTTCAAGGTCGTAGTCTTTATTGATTGCCATATCACTAACCTTTTGTTTTCTTGTATCCATGCTACCCAATTACTTGTACACCCTACTGGGAGCAAGGTCAATTATAATGGTACCTTCTATGATTCCTATCAAGTTCCATCTCGTAAGATTTCAAACATACCCAATTCATTCTGAAAGAACAAGTTGGGATTATCCTGGAAGGTCTCGATGCTCTTGAAAGAACGACTGGTCTTGTTGTAGGTACTCGCACCAATGAACAGAGATTGCGTGGATGACGCCCAAGACAGAAAAACCTCCCTAAGGAGGCAACATATATAGAAGACTTTCAAGAAAGTCGAGATTGAACGGAAACGGGCTAGTGCCCTCATTCCTAGCTCAAACTTCGCACTTGTATCATGAGCTTTTTTTCAGTTGATTTTTCATTAAATCCGGTAGATTATCAATGAACAATTCGGCCATTTCATATAGCTTTTCCTGGAGATGGGGTTCGGTCTGGCAAATCTTGTCGATGAACATGTAGAGCATCAGCTCAAGGGCATTTTCAAAAGCAGCATCCTTCATTTCCTCAACCATCGATAGGAATAGTTCCCCTATGCTCCTTTCATCAGTGCTGATCCTGCGCATGTATGAAAGCATCATGTATTGGGTGAAAACCAATGAGATATGTGCAGTAATCTCATCATAATTCAGGGATTGGTTGCCTGTTTCAAGGTTAAGTTGAGACTTACAGTTTTTGAAAAAAACTTCGATTGACCACCTATTCCCATATATAGCAACGATCTCCATTTCATCAAGAGAGATATCTGTCGATATGAGGACCAAGAAATCCTTGGGTTTGGAACGGTTTCGGACAAAGACAAGCTTTATCTTTTTCTCATTGTCATCCTCATCCTTGATGGTTACGATCCTGGACAACAAGAATTTTGCCTTACCTCGTCTCTTCTTCGAAGAATTGAAAATCTGGGTAAAGGTCTTCTTTGTACCATCCTCACAGGTGTACTTGATGCGACCTTTCTTGGCCATGCAGATAACATCAAACCCCTTTCCCAGGACAGAGAATATCTGAGCAGGCGAGGAAAACCAGCTGTCGAACAGCACATACTTTGCCTTGATCCCCGCCTTTATGGCGTAATCGATGAGATTGAGCATGGTAAGCGTTGCCTTAGTCTGTGCCATGAGCCTTCTATTATAGCCAGGAGTTCCGAAAGGTACCTCGGAGGCTTCATTTATCCGCTGTTTGGTATTCTCTGTGCTCAATGCACACTGGGCAACTGGAAGAAAGGATTTCCCGTCTGTATACCCGAGGGTAAGCATACGGAACCCTCTGAAATACAGTTGTTTGGCATGGTCATAGCAGCAGGCAAGCAACTCAATCTTCTTGGCCCGATCCCGTCTGAAGGAACTGTCGTCCAAAACAAGACAACTCCGGTTGGGGATGGTGGACTTCTCCTGTATCGGATCAATTTCGGTCCGGATGATAACAGCAGCAAGCAATGAGGTGAACTTGTTCCAGTCGATCTTTGGGGATTGGAGAAAACGGTGAACACAATCCTTCCCTATCTTGTCGGGATTGCTGCTTCTCTGGTCCTGATTTATCGAGATATTCTTGAAGGCAATGGAATAAATGTAGGCGAAAACTCTCGATACCGGGACACCCCTGAGTTTCCTTGCCCCACACTTGGATAAAATGGTGAAGATGCTGAATTTCTTGGCAAAACTGCCGAAAGAAGTGGAAAGTATGTCGTCATGGGACTGAAAATCTGTTAGCATGGTGGTGTAAGCTCCTTTTTGTTGTTGTTTTCTCGTAAAAACATTATACAACATATTGGAGCTTATTTCTATACTAAACAAGCAAATAGAGTAAAATATTTGTATTATTTTAATATAGTTTCGATACTGGTGAATTCATGATATTCCAAGTGCGAAGTTTGAGTTCCTAGGTATGTGTTCTGGATGGAAGCCTTGTACCCATAGATTCGGGAGAAACGACAAGGTCTGTTCCTGTTTCCCAGGTCCGGTACAAAGGTCCTGTCTTTCAGAACCATTCCCAAACAAACCCTTGGAAGGAAGAGGCTTTTTGGAGGCAGCGTTCCTTCCGCTTTTTGGTTTGTTGCGTTGATTTAACCCCAAATACATGAAGAAAGTATGCATGAGATATGAAATAAGCATGAATTGTTGCTGACCATGTATTTCTTACCATATCTACACTGCCTAAAGCCCTCCTATATCCCTCTTGGTGAAGCACTCTTACAGATGTAAGGGTCTTTACTCTGCTTGGGGATGGCGAGTTGCAGGAAGGTATCGTATGGGAAGCCTCAAGGACAAGTTTACAGCCTTTAGGTGTGGGGTTATTGAGCTTTCTGATGGCAATGATATCGAGCAGGTGGTGGAGGCTTTGGGCAGAACGCCTGTTGCCGGGAAGCCTACCTGTATCCTTGCACATACGCTTAAGGGTAAAGGTGTTTCTTTTATTGAGAATCAGGTCGGCTGGCATGGAAGGGTGCCAAACGATGAAGAACTTGACCTGGCGCTTGCAGAGTTGCAGGAGAAGAAGATATGAGCGAAATGAAGATGACCCTGTGGGCTATGGTGAGGCCTTGGTTGAGCTGGGGGATACGAACAAGGACGTAGTTGTTCTTGATGCCGACTTGTCCCATGCAACTATGACCTGTTACTTTGCAGACAAATACCCCAAGAGATTTTTCAATGTCGGGGTGGCTGAAACTAATCTCATTGATATTTCTGCTGGGATGTCTACCATGGGATATATCCCGTTTTGCAGCACCTTTGCCCTGTTTGGAACAGGTAGGGCCTATGAGCAGATTAGAAACAGTGTTGTCTACCCTGGTTTCAATGTGAAGATCTGTTGTACTCATGCTGGTCTTACTGTAGGAGAAGATGGTGGAAGTCACCAGGCTATCGAGGACATTGCGTTGATGCGTGTTATTCCTGGGATGACAATTGTTGTTCCTTGTGATGCCAATGAAAGGTATCAATACCCCAGGGCAAGCCCTGGACCCAGGAGGCGTTGCCTCCTTTTCCGCCCCAAGGGGCGGGGTATCTCACCTTGCTTTCCCGCCACTCGCTCGGTAATGGAAGCATGCTTCCGCTACTCTCGCTTCGTTGGGGAATGAAGCAAAGAAAGCTGTTTTTTCCCTAGCGGAAACTGAAGGTCCGGCTTACCTGCGTTTGGCACGTTCGCCCAGTACCGTTTTTGAAGAGTCCATGCCGTTTGAGTTGGGTAAGGCCAATGTGCTGAGAGAGGGGAATGACTTGGTCATATTCGCTTGCGGTATCATGGTCGATACTGCCCTTTCTTGTGCAAAGCAGCTACAAGACGAGCTGAAATCTTCTGTTGCTGTGATTAATGTGCATACCATCAAACCCATCGATAGGGAGTGTGTGCTTTCCTATGCGACGCTATCGCTGATGTCCTTATAGGAAACGGCGACTTCAAATTCAAGAAGATAGGTATACAGGATTTGTTTGGCCAGTCAGGAAGCCCTGATGAGCTTCTGCACGAATATGGCTTGAGTCTGCCAAAAGTAGTAAATCAGGTCAGGGAATTGCTTGGATAAGGTATTAGTACTTGTGATTGCAGCTTCTCCATGTATGGGGTAAATCCCAATACAACAGGCAGTGAAAATAGGCTGGCAAAGACTTATTTGGCAATAGTACGTGAAATAGAACCTGAGAAATGAATCTGGAACGTACAGAGAACAGCAGCTCAATAGGGAAGATCCCATTGGGCTGCTGGCATTTTCAATTGATAGTGGAGAATCTTAGCCAATAGCATTGAGGCTTCTCTGTGTTATCCGTTTGTGGATAAAGGTTTGAATCCCTACCAAAATCAAACTTCTTTAGTGATATCGAGTAGCAAGTTTGGTATAAGCGTTTTTGTCTTATCAATGTCACTCCCTGCTTGTCTTTCAAGCTGTGATGCATTTTTCTTGGCTGTGGGAAGATGAGGGTGATATTCCATGAATAAATCTTGTCGCTTTTGTTGCTCCTGATTTTTTACATATGTTGAGTGAAACATCCTAAGTTCGTCGATAACAGCGGCTTGGTTGTGATAAGTTGCTTTGGGGAGCGTGAAATGGGCGAGCAACCACACTTCAAAACAAGGAAGCGAATCAGCCATCTTTATTCCTTGCTTTCTTGCTTTTTTCAATAAAGTCTTTACTTTCGCTGAGTCGCTATGTTGCGTATCCCTATCATAGACAACCCAGACAGACTCATATGCACCGGTCAATTTTTCACACATTGCCTTTTCTAAAACATACTGCAGGGAACTATGCTTTGCTTCTTTAGGGATTATGGTAAGCCCTGGAACTTTGAAAGCATCTCTGAGTGAGGTGAAATATATCTTTTCACTACTGCCTTCAGTGACAACAAGAATAGTTCTGACTGGAAGGATTTTCTTTGATTTTCTTGCCATCTCTAATCCACCTTCCTGAATACCATACGTTTGAACATGGGTTTTGCCCCAAACCTGTTGGCTTCATAGAGTTTTTTTCTTGATACATCCTTTCGAATTCCTAGATAGTCAGTAATGCTGTTGAACTCGGTTGAACCTTGGGTATCTTTAATGGCAAACCAGACTTCATCATCGCGTACTAGTTCTGAATCCATCAAATCAAGAATATGGGTAGTAAACAACAGTTGTGAGGTATGTCCCTGATCTAAAAAGGTATCAATGAAGTATTCAAGTAGTTCTTCATGAAGGGAGCAACCTATTTCATCAATAAGGAACATTCTTCCATGGCGAATTGAATCAAAGAGTGGTAAGGCCAGTTCCATGAACCTGCGAGTTCCCGCTGATTCCATGCCAATTGGCAATGTGTAGGTAGTTCCATTAAATCCATGTACTATTTGAGCAGTCCAACGCTTGAAATCTATTCCTTCTTTCTGCAGGGAGTCGATAGATTCTTGATTTACTATTGAGAGGAAATCCTGAGGTAAGTCAGATGATTCCACCAAAATATCTTGAATGTTATTGAAGTTTGCATTGGATAGCAACTTTAGAAGTTCTGATTTTGATTCAGGATTTTCGGAAATCAATTTGAGTACTTGTTGCATAAGTGAACCTGATTCTGGAGAGATAAGAGAACTTGTCATAGTATCTAAGCTTTGGTAAACCTTTGAAAGCAATGAATGATCGAGTTTCGCACCAACATTGAGCAATGCGACATTTTGTTTCGTCATATCAGCAATTTGTTTTTTCCCACCTTTGATACTGGTGCCCCATTTCACTTCACCATTGGCTTCACGACTGAAAATCAGTTTTTTTTGAGTAGTCTCATACCAGTGAAGAGACTCATTGGTAACTTGATTTTTTGTCATCGATATCGAATACACATATCGATGCCCATCTACATAGAATTTAATTTCAAAAGAACTTGGTTCATGGGGTGTTTCTGGGTCGAAATGAAAAGGATTTACAGGGATAGGCGAGTTTGGTTTGAGGGTTGTAAAGCCATCAAGTATGAAATCCATGAAGAGGTCATAAGCTTCAAGGAGATTGGTCTTCCCAGAAGCATTGGCGCCATAGACACAAGCCATTCGGAGGATTTTGGTTTTATCTGGCATTTCTACCCAATGGCGAGAGGGCTCAGAATCCTTGAGTGCAACTTCAAAGCTCATGGTTTGGGTTTCTTTGATAGAAAGTATGTTTGTGAGGGAGAATTCTTGAATCATTGGTATTTCCTCCTGTCTGACTAAGGTGATTGAATATGAGATTAGTATATACGCGAAAATGAGAACAATCCACAAAAATAGAATTATTATTGCTATAATTGTTAAAAATGACAAAAATCTGCAAATATTGAAAGAATAAATAGATAGTTTATAGTAATTTTAGGTAAATCTGTTTCGCACTTGTTCAATAAATAGTATAGTGTTTGTACGTAGAACACGTCAAAATCAAGATGCTGATCGGCTAGTACCTCCAGCGATTGCATGGATACCGCCCAAGACAGAAAAACCTCCCTAAGGAGGTAATATATGTAGAAGACTTCTAAGGAAGTCGGCCTTGAATAAAAACGGGCTAGTGCCCCCATTCCCCAACGAAGCGAGAGTAGCGGAAGCATAACCATGGTTCCATTACCGAGCGAGTGCTGGGAAAGCAAGGTGAGACAAAGCGCCCCTTGGGGCGGAAAAGGAGGCAACGCCTCCTTTTTCCAGGGCTTGCCCTGGGGTATTGATACCTTTCATTCCTAGGTATGTGTTCTGGATGGAAGCCCTGTACCCATAGATGCGGGAGGAACGACTAGGTCTGTTCCTGTTTCCCAGATCCGGTACGAAGGTCCTGTCTTTCAGAACCATTCCCAAACAAACCCTTGGAAGGAAGAGGCTTCTTAGGGCAAGCATTCCATCCGCCTTTTGGTCTGTTGCATTGATGTAATCCCAAACACATGAAGAAAGTATGAAAGAGGTATGAAATAAGCATGAATTGTTGCTGACCATGTATTTCTTACCATATCTACACTGCCAAAAGCCCTCCTGTATCCCTCTTGCAGTTGTTCACTCTATACCTTAGAGAAAGAGAATAACCGAAGGATACTGGGGGTTTTTGCATACAGAGTTGCAAGTCCTCCAATAAAGAATGAGGTTGGTATGACAGATAAGTTATCCTTTAAGGATAAATCCATTGATACATAGCAGAGCATGTCCTATTCTATAGATGCTTTCTTGCAAGCTTGTAAAGAAGGTGAGGTGGCTATACCAAGAGGTGTTGCTGAGTCTGCCTCAGTGGATTTAGCTCTACATAGCAAAGCAGAGATACTTCTGTTCCTTGCACATGGGGGGATAAAGAGTGAGTTGGTATGTGAAAATAGTGCAGAATGGAGGAACAACCCCAACCCATCTGTACGTGTGATGGTAGGTGCTGAAAAGCTTGCATGTCTCAAAAGATAGCAATTCGATCATGCAAGCAGCTTTGAGGAAGTTTTTGCTACAAGGAGAAAAGTCATGAACAAGCAACTATGTCCTGTCTGTGCAATGGGGGAGCTGCAACAGGAAAAGAGGATTCTGACAATTTCCAAATATGGACTCTCCGAGTCCAGAGAAGTCGATGTCTCGTATTGTCCGGTTTGTGAGGCTGAAACCTATCAGAATGGGGAAGATGAGCCGGTTCGTAGAGATATGGTAAGAAGTCTTGAACAACGGAATGTACGGATTGTTTTAGAAAAAATGGCACGAGAGAAAATCAGCTTCGCTTCACTGGAACGTGCCTTGGCTCTTCCCCAAAGGACACTGTCCAAATGGAAGCAAGGGGCTACAAAGCCTTCTGAAGCAGGAATTGTGCTGGTGAATTTGCTCAATCTTATGCCCTGGTTGTCACAAGTCGTCGACAATGACTATGACCCTAAGCTTGCACTTTCCCTACAGTGGGAGTTCCTATATAAGGGTGCTGAACCGATCGTTGCTGATACATCGGAAAGCGGAATGAAGAAGTCTTCATCCTTACCCTGTGCTTTGCAGTCTTGATCACACTAGATCTCTCAGACCTCCCCTTGAAGGAGATGCTGTAGAGGCTCTTGTAGCCTCCACCATGAAGAGCTGGTCTTCTCATAGAAGGCCTTCGCATCAGAAGGGACCTTTGCTTCATGACACAGACTTCACCATGAAGGGAATACTTTATCAGGCTCAAGTACCATCGCGGCTAGTCTTTTCTTCACGTTTTCCCAGCGATACATACCATCGTACATCATGAGAGGTTCTTCATATTCTATATCTTGGAAATAACACAGTCCCTTTCGAACCAATATCTCGTTCTTCTCATTATATTTTTTGCAATGGGCTGCACACATATCACCGAGCGACATACGAGAGGAAAGATATGCTATATCGATAAAATCCTTGATTCTTGTTCCATCATTCACTATTGCGTTCAACTTCATAGCAACAACATCCTCAAGGCTAGCCATTCTTACTCCCTCAATATGCTCCACAGGTTTCACCAAAGGGTACTGGTGTGACATACAATCCACAAATACTCCTCGTATTTCACCCTTGAGTGTATTGCGGGATTCATATCTCGTTTCAAATGCATAGGTATCTTTCAGCTTCAGCTGTGTTGTATCAAATGGTTTATCGGAAAACAGGCCAAGGGCTATGCTTTTTCTGTGGCCGATTCTCAGTGCGATATTTGTTCCACCAACAAGGAAGAAGTCCTCTAGAAATGTATTGGCCATCATTATTTTTACTAGTTCGAAGGTATTGGGATCTACGCTCTCGGTGTGTAGCATGAAAGCTCCTTCCTATCCATTTCAAGCACAATTGCCGTATAATTGGCATCCCTTACAGGAATATTTTTAATCTGCCGTATGATTTCCGTTACCTTTTTCTTTCCCCCGTAGAGGTTCAGCATTGCATACCAATCATCTTTGTTTCCGTATTGGATGACTCTTAGCACAACAATCCTGCTCATTTTCTGCCAATCGAATCTTGCAAGGTCGTACTCCCACAGTATTGCAGGAGATATTTTTAGGTGGGAATAGTTTTTCCAATCGTCCAAGTATTTCATAGAGTAATTGTACCACAAAACGCAGTATGATTGAATTGTTATACCACACTCCCAGGACAAACGCATGAAAAAAGGATTGACAGATATTCAATGCCATGAATCTGAAAATGTAACTTTACATCAAGCAAGCGGACATAACAAAACACCCAGGTTCGAAAGCTCCAGAAAGACACCCAGGTGGCAGTGATCCCATAAAAAATGTCAAAAATCTAGGGTTCTTGTCATTCCTTCTTCGTTTTTTTCAGCGAGGCTTCGAGATTCTTCTGTATGGTCTTGCTGTCACATGAGCTCAGCAAGCTCTCCAGCATGTCCTCATAGCCCCAAGCGAACCCCCTCTTTATGTTGCTTAGGGTCTTTGACTTCTCGATAGGCTTCATCATCTTATAGAGGGAAAGGGACATCTTCTTCATGATCGACAGGTTCCCGCTCGCCCTGCGGTTGACCGTGGTGTTCTCATCATCACAGAACATCAGGTCCATGTGACCATGCAGACAATTTTCGACTTGTAACGCGAAATTTCGCGTTATTGGTTTTATGCGAAAAATATTTTAATGCGAAAGACCTGGAAGAACCTGCATTCCAGGCCTCTGGGATGCAGGTAGCATAATCTTTTTTCGCATTAAAATAATCATGCAATACTATAGATAGTCCCAAGGAGGGGCTTTCTATGCAGTATGAATCCTATGA
>JAEINL010000010.1 GCA_016342655.1 Sphaerochaeta sp.
ATTTATTGCAACAAATACAATTAATTTGGTTTCAGGGGGGTACTCACCCCACTGTCAAAATTAAGTTGTGAACATTGTTTCTATATGCTTGAACGCATAATTAGTTGTGTTTCCAAGTGCTCTTCTATCCTCGAGGTGAAGGAAGAGCGGTTGTCGATCAGGGAGATGATCATCTTCATGATCGCCTCCCCTATCGACTTCTGTTGTATCTCCATGGAGGAGAGTTTTGGTGAGGCAAAGCGGCACATCCGGGAGTTGTCAAACCCAATGACTGAGATGTCGCGGGGAACAGCAAAGCCCAAAGTCTTCACCGCCTCCATACCCAACAGGGCCATATGGTCGTTTCGCCCAAAAATGCCGTCAAATATATATCCTTCATCTTGAACCTTAGCTCTGATAGCTTCAGTAAGCTCTGATTCGTTCCTACACCCTGCGATTACATTCCTTTCAGTAACAGGAAGGCCATACTCCAGGCTCTGGTCAAAAAACCCTTTCAGGCGCCAGTCATCCCTATCACTTCTCTGCCCTTCCTTGCTAATCCTGTCCAAAAACAGCAAGTTCCGTCTCCCACGGTCATACAGACAGCGCACACAGTTTCTGGCTCCCCGGTATAATCCTGTGTTTATAAGCCCGTACACGCCTGTGATAGAGGAGTAGTCACGAATTTCCAACAGGACGATGGGGATATCAGAATTGACCAGACGCTGGATCTGCTTCAGAGGGAAGTTTGCCGACCCGATGACGATTCCATCAAAAAACCTTGAGTAGATCCTATCGACAAAGTCCTCGTCCTTGTGGTCAGCACAGAGGGTGATGAAATATCCTTCCTTATAGGCGAACGTATCTATTTCACTAATGAGCTTGCCAAAGTACTCACCTTGGATGTCATCAGCTACGAAGAGGATGTGGTTGGACTTCTTGCCTTTCAGGGCTCTAGCCATGGCATTGGGTCGGTACTTGAGTTTTGCTATGGCCTCTTCAACCCGCTGCCGTTTCTCGCCATTGACATACCGGTTGCCGTTGATGACGTAGGAGACGACAGTCTCACTGACTCGTGCCTCTTTCGCGATATCGGCTCTGGTTATTGTTTTCAATGTTTTGTCTGGCATAGGGTCCTCAAACTCGGGAAAATGTAGGATAAACAGGGTGTACACACCTGTGTACATTTAAATCCTATGACAGTTTTGAGGATCTGTCAATCAAAATCGTACAAGAAGCACATGAAAAAACTACTACCCCCCGGAAATATTTTCCTTGACATCTGCTCAGAAGGGCGTATACTTTGCATAGGTTAGTACAAAAACACACCAACTAGGAGCCCCCCCCAATGTCGATGCCCCGGAGAACACGAATTATCACCTCATCCCGAGTAATACGACAACTGTGGATTGATGAAGATCTAAGCAGGGCTGATCTCGCAAAACACCTTGGTTTGAACAAGTCCTCAATGTCGAACATCGTGCAGGACCTTATCGACCAGAAGATTGTGATTGAGACTGAAGAGAAAGAAGCCGGTCCAAAAGGTGGGCGTAAGGCTACAGGCCTGAAACTGAACAAGGATCATTTTTATGCTCTGGGAATTGAGTTGCGTTCAGACTCCCATACAGTCTTGGCAGTTGACTTGGAAGGGTCGGTACTCTTTTCTAAAACTGTTTCCCTTGGCTTTACTGCCAGCCCCTTTACAGAGGACGTGTGCAACCTTATCCATCAGACAGTGCAGGCCCTAGCTTGGTTGAACAGGCCTCTTGTTGGGGTTGGCATAGGATTTTCTGGTGTTGTTGACAGCGATAACCAAAGTATTATCCGTTCAGTCTCCCTTGGCTTCGATACTCCTTTTGACTTTGCCAAGCAGGTATCTTCGAATTTTCCATTTCCTGTAATCTTGGAAAATGATGCTAACGCCGGAGCTTGGGGGGAAGTTGTTTTCCAACGTAAGAGAAAATTACGAAATTTCCTCTTTGTCCTCATTGAATTCTGGAAATACTACTCTGATGTTGACGGAACCCCTCAACCTACCATTGGTATAGGACTTGGCTTTGATGGAAAAATCTACCGGGGAAGCCACTTCAAGGCAGGTGAGTTCAAGAGCGTATTCAATCAGGATCCTTCCAATTCCCACCAGGTTGTAATTGAGAAAGGGATACGAATAACTGAAAAACAAGAGCACTTACAGTCCTTCATCCAGGAAGTCTCCCGAAATATCGCATTCCTGGTGAATACCCTCGACATTGGGAATGTATTCATAGGCGGAGATATAGAGGCCTTCCGGTCCTTCATGCCTGAGATGCTCAAGACTGCTCTCAGAGAGAATTCCCTTGAGGGGGATGCTAGTGCTTGCCAGATTCAGTTTTCTTCTCTTGGATACCATGCGGTTTCCTTTGGTGCTGCGGCTTTGGTTCTGGACAGGGTATTCATGAATCTTGAAACCTTGGACGACTCTTCTGATGGTGGGGTCTACCCTCTTTTCTATTTGTAATCGTGAACGATCGAATCCTGATTTGCAGGATGACGTTTCTAACATAGGAGGCTTTTTATGAGAACAAGTAGCAGACAACAAGCATTTCAAAGAAACAGAGGTTTACAATTATGATGTTACTACCTAAGCCGAAAAGTCTAAAACCTTGCGAAGGGACATTCATTTTATCACATAATACAAGGATACTATTGGATAGTAGATTAGATGCTATTTGTTTTGAGTCTGCAAAATTCCTTAAAAAGCATATCAATGAAAGTATATGCTTAAATATATCAATTATCAAAACCTGCACCTGCTATGATTCCGACTATATCTATCTTGAATATGACAATAAAATTATCGGAAAAGAACAATACGTATTGTCAGTTGAAAAGAAAGGGATCACAATTAAAGCTTCACATGCTAGTGGTTTGTATTATGGGGTAGTAACGTTATGTCAATTAGTAACAATATATTCAACCCAAATCGAGTGTGTTCTTATCGAAGATACTCCATATTACAAAGACAGGGCCTATCTTCTAGATATCACAAGAGGCAGAATTCCAAAGCTAACTACAATTAAGCAACTAATCGATAGGTTATCATATTATAAAATAAATCAGCTACAACTATATATTGAACATACATTTGCATTCAAGCACCAAAGTGAAGTATGGTCAAAAACCGACCCAATTACTGCTGAAGAAATCCTTGAGATAGATCGGTATTGTACATTGAGAGGTATTGAATTAGTACCCTGTATTGCTACTTTCGGGCACCTGTATGATACGCTTTCTTCAAATTCTTTCAAACATCTCAGTGAAGTAGATATTATTGATAAAGCCCCCTTCACTTGGTATGAAAGGATGAAGGGGCATATCCTAAATGTATCAGATCCAAGAAGCTTTGAATTTGTCAAAATCATGCTAGATGAGTTTTTGCCACTTTTTTCATCAGATAAAATTAATATCTGTTGTGATGAAACTTTTGATTTAGGAAAAGGTAAAAGCAAAAGTCCAAATGGAGAAAACAATTACATCGAGCTTTATATGGGATTTGTAAATAAGATTGTGAACTATCTGGAACTCAAAGAGAAAAAGGTAATGATCTGGGGAGATATCATCTTGAATCATCCTACATGCATACCTCAAATTCCAAATAATATCACATGCTTAAATTGGTACTATTACTATAATGCAGATGAGAAAAATATTAAAATACTGGCTGATAACAACATACAGCAATACGTATGCGCAAGCGTATCGGGATTTAGTCGGATGGTACATGAGATGGATATGAGCTTCACAAATATCCAAGAGATGATTAAGTTGGGATGTAAATATGGTGTAAATAGCTTTTTAAACACCGATTGGGGTGATTCAGGGCACATCAACCACCTTGCTGGATCTATCCCTGGGATTGTTTATGGAGGGGCTCTATCGTGGAACCCTGATGATATTCGTTCCTTTGAGGAGATAGACCAAGCCATTTCTCTGGTGGAATATGGCGACTATAGCCAAACACTGATCCCCTATATAAGGGAATTATCACACCAGGATAGTGTAATATTCAATAGCTTTGCTTTTTTTAGGGATTACAAAGTATATCAGCTGGAAAAAGATTTTTACGATACATTCAAACAAGAACTTTTTGATACTAACGAAAAGACTCTCATTCAGGCAATTGCAAATTCAGATACAATCGAAAAAGAAATTGCGAACCTTTCAATACATATCAAAGAGACCAATCAGCAAGATATTAAAGAATTTTACCTTTCAGCTCGTGGAGTAAATCTAATGCAGACACTAGCTCTTATTTTAAAGAAATATGAATTTGGTCAAAATATTCAACTTACGTTAACTCCAAACATCCTAGCTGAACAACTGGAATACTGGCTATATGATTATTGTATTGTATGGCGAGCTGTAAATAAAGAAGGCGAGTTGTTTCGTATCAAAGAATTTATTTTTGATATCTGCAATATTCTCAGGCGGTATTAATGAGGTTTCCAACTTCACTTCATTCACGTGTATAAGATCTTTACGAAGACTGAGAACCAATATTGATCAAAATAAATTTGTGTTCTGTTTTTTTACCTAGACGTTCTATTATAAATTCTTTGCACAATTTTAGTAAAAACTAAATGTGCGTTGAAAAATACGAAAGGAGAAAGAGTATGAAAAAAAGTATCATTCTGATTCTAATTGGAATCACAGCAATGGGCCTATGGGCAAAAGGGAATGTCGAAACGACAAGCCCAATAGGGAACGAAAAGATATCCCTAGAATATGCATATATGGTTGAATCCGGAGATACCGTTGAACTATATAAAAGTATGCTACAAGAGTACCAAAAGGAAAACCCAAATATTGAAGTTAAGTTTATTCCAATAGTTGACGATTATGCAAAGAAATTGCTCCTCATGGTTGCTTCTAATACAGCTCCTGATATCGCTTGGATTGGAGAAGATATGATTCAACAATATGCTTCCCAAAATGCCTTAGTCGCATTGGATCCATATGATGGCAAGTTTTTTAATAGCTCCGATTATGTGCAAGGGAATTTAGAGGGATATACATACGAGGATACGTTATTTGCATTACCCTTTGACAGTGCAACTGGTCTGTTATTCATTAACAATGATATTTTTGATAAAGCCGGTGTGGAAATACCTTCAGGCCATATCACATTGTCGCAACTTAAAGAGATTGCAAAAGCAACGACAATTAGAGAAAAAGATGTAACTGTTCAATATGGCTTTGTCACAGGAACCTACATGGGGTATCTTCACCCATTTTTTAGGATGGCAAACGGTACGTTTATAGATTCCAACGGAAATACAACATTCAATACAGAACCGGTAAAGGAAATCTTTCAATACTTTTATGATCTTATTCATGTAGATAATAGCATGCCTGAATATGGTAGCCTAGCGGTCTCATTTGTTGAGGTTTTTAAATCTGGTAAAGCTGCTATGATGTTCAATGGTTCTTGGGCTGTTGGAGAGGTCATGTCACAGGAAAATTTTAACTGTACAATCATAAAGCTCCCACAATATAAGACCATAGCTACACCGGCTTGGACTGGTGGTAACGCGGTATTATCTAGTACAAAAAATCGGGAAGAAGCAATCAAATTCTTAACTTGGTTCACTGGTGAAGAAGGACAGAAAATAAAATTTAGTGGAAAATTTGCTGCTAGTCCAACGATAAAAACACTACTTGATACAGAATTGGCATATAACGGGTATAAAAATCCCAAGGCACCAAATAATGATTATTCCAATTTAGTAGATTCTCTTAACTATGCTTATGCTCTACCCTCACCCATATTCGGAAACAATGAAATAATGGATACAATAGAAAAAGAAGCAGAAAAATACTTCCTTCAGACAATATCTCTGGATGAACTAGTCATTCAGCTTGATAAAAAAGTTACAAAATTATTAAACGATAAGTAATAAGGGAAAATATTTGACCACCGAAGCATATTTCTTCGGTGGTGTTATATTTTAGGAGGTCCAAGATTGAAGAATCAGCAGCGAGTTGGATATCTTTTTATTTCGCCATGGATAATAGGCATGCTATTATTCACCATTTATCCAACAGTATTCTCTCTCTATATTAGTTTTACCGAATGGCCAATTCTAAGAGAGCCAAAATTTATTTACTTTAAGAATTATCTGGAAATATTCCAAGATGAAATATTTTTCACCTCATTATGGGTCACTACAAAATTTGCTATCTACACTACATTCCCTACCCTAGCAATTAGTCTCTTTATCGCAATTCTATTGAACGCAAAAATAAAGTTCCGGGGTATCCTCCGAACAATTTACTATTTGCCGGCAGTGCTACCTACCATTGCTGTAGCTTTGGTTTGGGCTTTTATATTTAATAAGGATTATGGCCTATTAAATGGATTCTTACGAATTTTTGGCATCACAGGCCCTGGATGGTTAGCCGATCCAAACGTAGCCTTACTATCTATTTCAATAATGAGTATTTGGACTTTATGCAGTACAAATATTATTTTATATCTTGCTGGATTACAGGGTGTACCAAAAGTTTACTATGAAGCAAGTAGACTTGATGGAGCTAATGTAGTTCAACAATTTTTCTCTATTACTATTCCTTTAATCAGCCCTATAATTTTTTATACCCTCGTTATGAGTCTAATCACAACTTTCCAAGTGTTTACTTCTGCAATGATGCTAACACATGGAGGGCCAATTGATTCTACACGGTTCTATGTTCTTTATCTTTATGATACAGCTTTTAGCTATTACAAAATGGGATATGCTAGCGCTTTAGCCTGGATCCTTTTCATTATCATACTAACATTAAATTATGCTGTATTTAAGTCATCCAAAATGTGGGTGTTTTATGAGGGGGATGAATGAAATTCTTCAGTTCAAAAATTAAAAACAGACTATCCTATACGCTAATATACTTCTTATTATTATTGGGTACAATACTCATAATTCTTCCCCTCCTTTGGCAGATAACTATTTCATTAAAATCATCAAATACAATTTTTGAATTGAAACCAAGTTTTATTCCTAAAGAGTTTAATTTTTCAAATTATTCAGAAGCTTTTAAGGAAATGCAATTTATGCACTTTTTTAAAAATACAGTATACATCTCAATTCTGACATTAATTGGCACTCTTTTTTCCTGTTCATTGGTTGCTTTCGGCTTTAGTCGTACTAAGTTTAAAGGACAAAAAATTCTATTCTTCATACTACTATCAACATTGATGCTACCTTCTCAAGTTACTCTTATCCCTATGTATATCACCTATGCAAAATTGGGACTAATCAATTCATACTTCCCACTTATAGCCCCTCACTTCTTTGGAGATGCTTTCTATATTTTCATGCTTAAACAGTTTTTTTCTAGCATACCAAAAGAGCTGGATGAATCTGCCACTATTGATGGGTGTAGTACATTCCGAATTTATTGGAATATTATTCTGCCTTTGTGTGTACCGGCCTTGTTAACAGTTGTCTTATTCAAATTCAACTGGGTGTGGAATGATTTTGTAAATCCTCTTATATATGTGAATGACCAAAATAAATATACACTATCTTTAGGATTATACATTTTTAAGGCATCGGAAAAATTTGGCCCAAAATGGAACTACTTAATGGCGGCAGCTACAATAATGATGCTTCCTGTCTTCACGTTGTATGCGATTTTTCAAAAACGTTTTATTGAAGGCATTGCAACAACAGGTATAAAAGGATGACACAGTATTTGGGACAGGCCAATACAAGCATCCGAAAAATTGTAACAAATATAGAAGGAATATATACTATGAAACAAACCTATATCGAGAGTATAGATAAATGCATCTCTTGGATTAATACAAACATGCTTACTTATGATAATGGCTACTATGGAATCTATGAACGAATAAGAATTGATGAACACCTAAGAACAAATTGGTCTCGTCCTGATTGCAACAGTGAATATTTACGAGTCCTCCTTACACATGCTCAAATGTTTGGATATGAAAACAATGATAAACTCATCTCTAATATCATTGGATATCTTTTAAGAGTTCAAGATACTAATCCTATATCTACTTGGAAAGGATCATACCCATTCTATCTTGTCGATGGATACATCAGAGAAAATGCGGTAGATGCCTCCCTTTATCAAAATGATAATGGAAAGATATTATTAATAATGTGTCAATTATATATTGAACATAAAGATGCACGATTCTTAGAAATAGCAAAAAACCTTGCGGGGTATTGGGCAAAGACACAACAAGCAGATGGAACTTTTGGAGTCATTGACGGTCGAAATATGCACGAATGTGGCAGAGGACCCTGTTTTGTACATTGGTTAGTATCCGGCTATTTTCTACTGTACAAGATAACGAAAAATTGTACATATCTCACCTGCGCAGAAAAAGGGATGGAATATATTATATCAACAATTCATGCGAGCGGACGGAGCCTAACCTCCTATGAAATCCTCAGAATGGAAGATTGGAGACCTGTCTCCTCTGAAACTTCAATTGCATTATATACCTTTTGTATTGCCTTCGAAGTTACTGGGAAGAATAGTTACAAGGACTTTATCATAAAAACGGGAGAATATGTTCTTAGCCTTCAAGATAAATGCGGAGCCATAATGAATTGTGATGATAGCTGTATCGATGCTTCTTTGCAGAATTCTGTGGAAGTATGTGATCTTGTCTATACAGAAGGCTTTGCTCTTAATGCCCTTATCTTGGCATATTCGTGCATAGGAGAGACTAAATACCTCAATGCGGCCATTAGCTTGGCAAATTTCCTGGTAGGAATTCAATGCAAAAATGAATCGCCATTATGGGATGGAGCTTGGCGAGGTTCATTCAACGTTCAAACATGGAAATGGGATGGACGTGCTACTCAAAATAATGCCATCGATGAAGGTGGAATGTTTTCAGTATATACCGGTTGGAGTTGTACAAATATCATGTATGGATTACAACAACTAATTTCATTAATCATTATGAATGAATAATTCTAGCATGTAGTCACAAAATCCGCTCGAAATACCCACTTAAGTCTCAAAGCCCCTAGGGATTTGAGACTGGTTGGAACCACAGTTCAAAAAGCAGAACCTAGGTGTTATAGACAAGGTAAGCAGGACACTCCAAATCGAAGAATAAAAAACCTGGTCAGAACAAGGGTGTAAAACAATTTGAGTGATTGAAGAACTGCTATGAGAATTATATAGCAATTTATGACCAAGAGAAAGATCCTATTAACTAAACATTGATAGGGCCACCCAAAAAGAATTATTGGGAGAAGCAGGTCAATACAAAACACTGATGGCGAAAATTCTCAATTACGCTCTGATTGAAAGGCAAAATGAAAAACCATTTTGCGTACCCAAAAGATTGTATTTGGCCAAAAAGTAAAAAAAGAGAAATACCATGAACCTAATCCCCTACCCAAACGGAGAAGTGAAGCTGAGTCCCGAATTGTTTGTCTTGGGCAAGGAACCCAGCATTGAAAGACCCGATGAGCCCTTTTCCTTTGCCACTGACCAGGTACAAGGCTGGCTGACTGAAAAATGCCATCTGGTGCCTACCCTAGTCGAGCCTGGGCAACCAGCATCGATCAGGTTCAGAAAATCAAACAGAAACTTGCCAGACGAAGGGTATGCGATATACGTTTCACCCGATGGATGTATTCTTGAAGCTGACTCAGCTACAGGGGCATTCTATGCCTTCCAGACCTTCAAGCAGCTTATCGATCCCAAAAAGGGAAGCATTCCCTGTTGTGAGATTCATGACAGCCCATCCTTCCCTTGGAGAGGATTGCTCTTGGATGCCACCAGAACATTCTGTCCCCTGAGTGAAATTCTAAGGCTGATCGATCTCTCATCATCACTCAAGCTTAATGTTCTCCACCTGCATCTTACTGATGACCAGGGATGGCGAATCGCTATAGAGGCCTATCCCCACCTTACCGATTCCAGAGCCCAGTTCTATACGAAGGAAGATATACGCAAGGTGGTAGCCTATGCCAGGGAGAGGAACATCACCATCATCCCTGAGATAGATATGCCTGGGCACTTTGTTGCAGCACTTGCTTCCTATCCCCAGTTCAGTTGCACCGGAGGGCCATTTACTATCCCACAAGGGGAAGGGATTTTCTCCGAACTGCTCTGCTTGGGTAAGGATGAGGCTCTACTCTTTGCTAAACAGGTTATTGGTGAAGTGTGTGACCTGTTTCCTGCCAAATTCATTCACCTTGGAGGGGACGAGATTCCACTCATTCGGTGGAAAGAATGTCCCGACTGCCAAAGCAGGATGCGAGAACTAGGGATGAAAGATGAGAAGGAATTACTGCGTTGGTTTGCCAATGCCATGGCCCAAGTCGCAAAGAAGAAGGGAAAGACAGTCATCTTCTGGAATGATTCGATCGATACGCAGTATGATCCCTCAATTGTGTGCCAGGTATGGAATCCTTTGAGCAGTGGCAGCAATACAGTCGGGGATCGGCCCCTTATCATGAGCCACTACTTTCGTACGTATCTCAATTTGTCCCATTCGATCATTCCTACCCGTGAGGCCTATCACTATGGCTTGGTGCTCAATGACGACCCAACGCGAAAGACCTCTATGAAGGGATCGGAATACCTGCTCTGGACTGAGCATATCCACACCAGGAAGGAACGGGACAAACATCTGTTTCCTCGTCTGGGTGCAGGGGCGGAGGCAATGTGGACAGATCCAAGTCATCTAGACCTGAAACGGTTCTGCCACGCGTTTTCCCTGTGTAATGAGCGCCTGTTCCTATCCCCAGTTGCCAGAACCCACCCGCTGGCTGCCAATCCTCCTAGGCTTTACTGCACCCTACGAAGGTTTCTGCAGCACCAACAGGTCCGATACAACAGCAAGAAATCAGGAATCACCAAGTCCTAGCGGCCAATAATCGGGGGTGAGCAGGAAGGCCTTTCTTCCCTTTAGATTGACAAAGAGCAGAAGGAGAATTTCCCTCTGCTCTTTGTTTCTGTATTCTCTTTCTTCCCTATCCCCGGCCTAGGATCATCCCCAAACCCTATTCCACCTTCGCAAGCTCTTCAAACAGGCTCCGTTAGTATAGGCTTTTTCACATCAGATCTTTAAAAGGCACCCTTCTGTCATAACATCCATCTTTTTCACAATATGCACAGCTCTCATAGTCTTCAGTTGGAGAAGCAAATATCATTCCACTGATGCTCTTATTAGGCAACATGAGAAAACTTTCTGTTAGGGAGACGCCAATGTCTTGAGTTCCTCCCAAGATTTCAAATAAATACTGTTGCTGCTCAATAGGCCAGATATCCACATTGCCAGAACCCGGATTAAGACTCTTTGGCTTTGCTATCCCACAGGTCTGTCTGCAGTAGGCCATCAGGGCAAGCCTTGCGTCCCGTAGACCTTGTTGCTTGATCGAGTCAACCCAATAAGGGGCAAGCATATCAAATTGGGAAACATCAAAACACTCCATCTCATCGCCACAGGTTGCCACATACGCAAATACACGATGCACATTGTGTAACACCCGTAAGGCTTTACCTATAAACACAACTCCATCTATGGTGACAGAGGGGATCCCCTCGATTATAGCATGGGACGTGATAAACCGTTCACAGATGAGTACCTTTGGCTTTAGGACATCTTTCGCCTTCTGATACACATCGAGAGCCTCATCCTGGGCATCATCAAGGTCTTCGAAACGAACACTTCTTTTGTATTCAACCAAGGATGGGTTGAATGGGGGATGGAGAATACGTCGCTTCTGTTCCATTTTTTAGTATCTCTCTTATTTTAATTTATGCATGTTCAACACACGTTGATGGAGAAGTACCTATGCTTGCCCACGTCTGGTGAAACAGCGAGACTGCATCAACTGATGGATTGTAGAGACACATGACTCCCATGTCAAAAGAATTGGGTGTATCTATGAGTCCAAGTTTCACATGGTTTCCCACAACATCGACAAACACGACCTTACCAGCCTCTTTGGCAGGCAGAAAGCCCTTGATCCGCAACATCTGTGGAGCAACGGCTGTGAATAATCTCTCCAGTTCCAACAGCTCAAAGGGCTGCTCAGCTGTAAAGACACAGTTTTTGGGTCGTCCTTGCACTCCCCACCCATGGTAAGGAGTAGAATCTTTGATGGCTACAGGAGAATAGATATTTTGCTCCTCAAATTGATTCATCATTTCATTATCAACAAGACCAAATGTTGTAGTGAAAATTGGGGCATGAGGTTTAAGGGCCTCAATGCTAGCGATAGTAGTCTTGAGAGACTCCTCACTGACCAGATCACTCTTATTGACAATAAACCAATCACTGAAAACAATCTGTTCCTCTATGGTCTTCAGGACTTGGGAGAGAATAGGATACCGTTCGGCATCAACAATACACACCATTCCCCCATAGGTAACGGTCCCTTTTCCCTGGTCGATGATTATTGAGGCAATTTCCAACAAGGGAACTGGTTTTGCAAGACCTGAAGCCTCAACGAGGATGACATCGACAGCTAACTTACTCATCTCTATGACACTTTTTATAAAGGAACCAGATAAACAGCTACAAAAGATTTGGCCTCCACTAAGGCTTTTAGTGGAGACTATATCACTCGAGGCTTGTACCAAGGCACTGTCTATGTTAATAGAGCCAAAGTCATTGAGGATGAGGCCAATCTTCTTATCCTTGAACTGGGAAAGCAAGCTGTTGATTACACTTGTTTTCCCAGACCCAAGGAATCCCGTAAGAATGTAAAAAGGGATGCTTTTCTCCACTATAATACCTTTTTAATCTTTGAAATCAGTTCCTCTCTGCTTGGAATGATTGAAGAGAATTCTAACTGACCATTGATGTAGATACTTGGCAACTTTTTCACCCCTATAGCACGACATCGTGCAATGTTTTGCTGTGTTGTATATTTGTACTCTACCAGGTCAACATGCTCTTTCATCACACCAACGGCCTCCGTAGCAGCTGCAAGCATGTAGGTGCATGCTGCACACGTTGTAGAGTCGAGGGTGAACACTTCCACCAAGGGAGCATCAAGATGCTCATAGTCAGGCAAGACGCCCGTGAACGCAACTTCTTCCTTGGTATAATTACTAACCATAGAACGGGCACTTTCAGTCTCATGGACAGCATGTTCGATAGCTATGGCATTCTCAAAGGGGATATCATAGGGCATATCACAGCCTGGGGAGATGATAAGGCGTCCTGGGGAGAGTGAATCAATGAGGTCTACGACAACTTTCATATTATCCTGCTGATTACCAAACAGCATCACCGACGTAAGAGGAATATTTCCCCCAATAGTGACGCCATACCTATCTGTAATGGCTTTGGCATCCTTCAATGATACGTTCTCATCAACAGACATGCTGTCAGGCTTTGTCTTGCACATCGGCTCGATATTCATAGTTGCATTTCCGCATACGAAGAATGAGGATTTTGCACCATCGGCCCTGATATGGTCAAACAAGTCACTGAAAGGGACATGCATGAACTCACCAAAGTGTGCAGGTGATATCTGTGATATCAAGGGGTCCACGACAGCAACGATATCAATACCAGCCTCTATCAGATAGGTAGAGACAGCCTTGATGACTCGTGTCGAATAGTCTAGCAAGGCATGGACATACTCAGGTTCCAGCATCATATCCATGAAAATTTCAGTACCGCGCAGGTGTGATGCCAAGGTAAAGGGACCACAACAGACTCCATAGAGAGCAGTTGTATCACCAATAAGAGGCTTCAGTTTCCTGATAGCATCGAGATGAGTCTTAATTCTTCCCTCGTCTGCTGTCGGTATCTTCTTAGGAATGTCAGTAGTCTCTGCCAACGGGTGTGTCTTTACTGTAGGAGGACTGTCATCACTCCATAAAAGTTCACAACCAAGAACTTCTGCTTCAACTTGGAGGTCAAACATGACAGGTTGTCCATCAGGTTGGTATAATTTATTCACTTCAAGTGCTGCTTCTACCAAAGCATCTACTTCAGTCGATACTTTTATTGCATCGTATCCCACAAGTTTGCCTGCATGGACCCCTGTGAAGGGGACCCAGGGCAAACGGTCAGTTGGAAGTCCTGACAGCGTAGTAAAAACTCTCTCTTTACCGGTCATTAGTACCTCTTATGCTATTTCTTTACACAGTTGCAAGGCCACTTCTGAAGCTGTTGCAGCATCAGTAGTATAGGCATCTGCTCCAATCTTATCTTTGAACGATTCCGTTACAGGAGCTCCGCCTATCATCACCTTGACGTTCTGTCCCAGCTTAGCGTCCTTCACTGCCTTCACCACATTCTCCATCTCTCGCATGGTCGTAGTTAACAACGCTGAGCATGCTATGATATTTGCCTTGTGCTCTATTGCCGCTTCCACAAAACGGGCAGGAGTCACGTCGGTTCCCAAGTTGACGACAGTCAGGCCCTTGCCTTCCATCATCATGGCAACCAGGTTCTTCCCAATGTCGTGCAAGTCCCCTTTTACGGTTCCTATCACGACAGTTCCCCGGCTTACCATATTGTCTGCCACAAGCAGGGGTTTGAGGATTGCCATCCCGGCATTCATTGCCCGTGCGGCAATGAGAACCTCCGGTACAAACACCTCATTGTTCTTGAACTTCACCCCGATGATGCTCATCCCAGCAAGTAATCCTTGGTCCAGGATCTCTTCGGGTTTCATCCCTTCATCAACCGCCTGTTGGGTCAGTTCCTTTACGTCCTTTGCCTTACCCCTTTGCAGAAACTCCGAGAGCGCTTTCATGTCAGCCATACCTATTCCTCCACATACCTAGTATACGTATCAGCTTGGTCCTCGAAGCTTATTTTTCCTGTAGTCAATCAAGGTTTCCTGGCTTACGCTTAGGGCCTCCCCTACACCTTCCCAGTCTCCCAGTGGCTCTTGTAGGATTGTCAGCGCTTACAGTGACGGGCTCGTGAAGGATTCTCACCTTACTTCCCTTGGAATTGATCATTAAATCTCTATGATATAGATGGTAAGGTACTTACATTCCATAATCTATAAAAATGTTATTTTTTTTTACACTATTATCCGATTGCTCGATTAACTCATATCTTCAGTATGTATCTCATGCCTATTTGAGGGGAAATGTCCTGCTTGTTTTCGATATTTCCCTGGGGACAGATTCGTTTTTTCCTTGAAGACCTTGGAGAAGTAACTTTGTTCCTCAAAGCCCACCAATGAGGCAATCTCAATGATGGGAAATGAGGTGTCGAGCAACAGTCGCTGGGCATGTTCGATGCGGACCTTGTTCACATACGAAGAGAAAGAGACACCCATTCTTGTATTGAAGAGACTACTGAAGTAATTAGGACTCAGCTGTGCACTATGGGCTGCCTCTTCCAAGGAAAGATGGCCACTGTAGTTGGCGTGGATGTAGCGAAGGGCTTTTGCAATGGTAGGGTTATACTCGCTATCCATTGAGACAAATACCATTTCCATATAGGAGTGGAGGACTTTAGCAAGCCAGGCGGAGATTCCTTCCAAAGATGAATATTGCCGTATCTCTTTTTGGCAGGCCAAACTCTTTGTCAGTACATCCTCTTCACTTGCCACCCCTCGGACAGCGGCTCTTGAGAGGATTGATAGGATCTCCATCACTCTGAAGGAAATGCGTTCCAGGGAATCCCCACTTGAAAAAAAGATAATCCCAAGCAGTTCATTCATGATAGTCATGGCTTTCGCCTTATCACCCCAACGAATGGCATCCTGGAGGGCACTCTCCTTTTCAATTGGGTAACAGTGAATCTGATCCTTACTCTCACTTTTCAGCTGTTGGATGTTTTCAGACAAGCGCGACTGCAACTCAAGGGACTGACGAGTTTCAACCATATGGTGTTCACTGTATCCAGAAGCCCATCCGGAACACATCCTTAATACTTCTGAAAGACTATGAACCCGATTAATATCTATATGAGTAAGGCTGTCTAATATCCTCATAAGTTCGTCTTTTTCTTCAATATGGGCTACCACAGCTTCTTCCAACACTTCGCTAGAATCTAAGGTCATCACAGGCCCCGCAATGATAGCATAATCCATTCTCCCATCGATAATTACAGGGCTAACCCAGTACAACATTGAAATAAGACCAAAATAGATATATGAGCCACCAAAGCGTTCTGACAACACTGCACTATGAAGGTGTGTCTCTAGGCAGTGGTCTTTCCATGTGGAATCTATGAGGCTGAAAAGCGTCTCCAATTCACTATTCTCAACGTCTAGGAGGGTGTGATGAAGAACATCCAACACCATACAGGGAATACCTGTAGCTTTGCTATAATGAGATGTAATATCTCTGACTCCCCTTGGAACCTCTGCATTAGCTATCACTGGTATCCTTCCATGAACATCATTTGCTCAACGTAATACTCGTTGAAAAGAGCTGATGATGACAATTCAACATAATGCGCACTTTCTCTAATCTGTTCAACGTTACAAGATTCTTCTTCTATGAGCAACACATCAAGTGCCCCTCTTCCTGCAGCATTGCCAATGGCAATAATCTTTTCTGTTTCTACCTGAGGCAACAGTCCAATTCGTTTGGCACTCGTTGCATTGATGAAAGAACCGAATCCCCCTGCAATGACAACAGAACCCAGCGAAGAAACTTCAAGGTGTGCTTCTGCAAGCAGCACAGCACTTCCCGCTGCAATGGCAGCCTTCGCCAATTGTACCTGGCGTACATCAGCATGGGTAAAACGTACCGTATCTGTGATACGAAAGGCAAGGTTGCCGTTACTCAGCTGAAGATATTTCTCCGCCAGAGGATGAGCTCCATCCATAGCACCTGTCTCATCAACCAAGCCAATGTTGAGTAACAAGGCCATGATATCAATAATGGCAGAGCCACAGATACCAACTGCAGGAACGCTTCCGATGGTACTATGCTCAACCCCACCCGCTTCATTCAGCCATACACGGTCAATGGCTCCCTCAACTGCTCCCATCCCTTGGGTGATGGAGGCTCCTTCGAATGCCGGACCTGCAGCAGAGGAACAACACGAAATATCTTTTCCATCAAAAAGAACTATCTCGCCGTTGGTTCCAATATCGATATAGAGAACTGGAAGCGTATCATCCATGATATGGGATGAGCGTACCCCTACGGTGATATCACTGCCGATGTAGGCAGAGACACCTCCTGGAAGGATAAGATTGACACGAGGAAAGTCAGCAAAGCCAACGTCTGTTGCCATCAGGGACAAGGGTCCGTCAATAGTTGTGATGAAGGGAGCGACTGCGATCCCAGAAGGGTCTTTCCCTGCAAGGAGGTGGATCATCGTGGGGTTTCCCACTGCTACGATCTCCTTGATAGATTCTGTCTTTACTCCATAGGTATTCTTTAAATCTTTCATGAGAATGTCCAGGTGTTTTACAATGACCTTTTGAAGAACTGTGAGCCCATTGGCATGCTCATTTGAATATTGGATACGGGTAATGACATCCCCACCATAGGAGGTTTGTGGGTTTAGGCTGGAACGATTATCGATGATCTCTCCTGTATCAAGACGGGCAAGGTACACCACTACGGTGGTGGTCCCTATGTCTATTGCATAGCCATAGGAAGGAGAGGGGAATCCTTGTCGCAATTGGGTTGTAGTAACTCTCTCTTGGAACTTTGAGACAACTTGAGCTTGTTTATTGGTACCGACAAGGGCGATAGTCACATCTTGTCCCTCTTGGGGTTTCATCCTGCAGGCAAGACGAAAGTGCTGTTCTAGGGAGGGATCGGTCAATAGCCTTTGTTCATCAGGATGCAGAGGCAAAAACTTTTCTCCAACTTCCTGGACCAAGCATTTTCCACAAAGGCCATTGCCTCCACAAGGGGCATGGATATCACCCATACCAAAATTGGAGAGCACATCGAGAACACTCATCCCTTCACCAATTGGGAGTTCTATTCTCTTTCCATCTGTAATAACTGTAAGAATTCCTGTATGTGCCATAGAAACCTATCCTTCTCGCTCATAATGCTCCAACAGTACAGTAAAAGCAAAATTTAGATACTCTTATCGTATATCAGCAAAAACCATGAGTGATAGAAAGAAGAACAACGCACCAACACGGTATTCACGATCCCACAGAGGGCCCTCATGAACCGGGTGACGAATAGAAGGCAGAGGACTTCAAAACCCAGGGGGGAGAATTCCCCCTGGGCTTTGTATACCTATTTCACTAGTTCACTAGTTTGAATTTCCAATGCTCTCAAATCTCTCAAACCCATTAACCCCTACTCCACCTGAGCCAGCTCACTGAACAATGTTTCACATACCAGATACATCCTAGGGATGTGGAAAGGACCTTTGTACATATTTCCCTTCAGAGGGGTGGAAAGGGTGTTGTCGTGATGCAGGTAGCCATACCACTCGCCAAACTCTCTGTCGACAAAGTTGGCCTTGATGTACTGGTCCACCTCACTGAACTGCTCAAGGTACTGCTTGTTATGTGTCAGCGAGTATGCCATAAGGTTGGCAATGGTTGCCTCACACTGTGGCCACCAGAACTTCATGTCGTGCCAGTACTCGGTGGCGCTCTTTCCTAGGGCATCTCGGAAATAGATAATGCCTTTTTTTTCTGCATCCCAGCCAACCTTCCACATCCAGTTGAGCATCTTGGTTCCTAACTGCATGAGGGTAGCATCGTTGTTACGATACCGAGCCTCACGCATGATAAACCAGGCACCCTCAATGGCGTGCCCAGGGTTGAGCAGCCTTCCTTCGAAGTGTTCAAGTTCAAGTGATCCATTATCAGAGCACTGCTCCACCACAATCTCAAGCTCGTCTCGGACAAAATACTGTTCTATCTCTTGCAGGAGGCCATCGATGAAAAGAGTCAGCTCTTGTGCGTGTTCTGGACAGGCTTCACGAAGCTCCTGCGCAGTGTTGAGCAAAATCATGGGAACACCGAATCCCCTTGAAGACCGTTCTGACTTGGGAACGAGGATATCCTTGCTCTTGAGGGTAGATAAGACTGTCTGGAACAGGGCGTACGCCTTAGTAGCATACTCCTCCTTCCCAAAGGCCCTGCTATAGGAAGCAAACCCGATGATCGCAAAGGTCTCGCTGAATACATAGCGTATGCGCTTTACCACAGGCTTGCCTTCACGACTTACCCTGAAGTACATACGGCCATCAGAGGGGTCAAACCCATACTGCTCGATAAAGTTGACCAACGAGTCACAGACCTGCTGGTACTGTGATCTCTTATCATACAGACGTGCAGCCTCGCTGAACGTCCACAAAGCCCTACCCTGGAACCAGATGGACTTGTCTGTCTCCAACAGGGCTCCATCACGGTCGAGACCTGTCAGCATCCCACCATATTCATGGTCGAAGCCATGATCCAACCAGAATGGAAGCACATTGTCCAAGAGCATCGTGCGATACTCATTGGCAAAAACGGAAAACATATTTTTCATAGTTGACCTCACCTATCTACAGCTGTGCAGCGTACGCTTACTCTGCCTTGAAAACCTCTTGAACATCCATAGCATCAGAGAGCATTACCAGATCAGCCTTGTATCCCACTCTGACAAAGCCACTGTCTGTTTGCGAAAGCACTCGTAAGGGGTTTTCCGAGGCAATCCTAAAAAAGGACTGCTTGTCCAACAACCCCTCCTGATAGAGCATCTTTGCTGATTCAGTGATCAGGGTAGCAGAGCCTATCAGGGTATCGCTGTCGCTATAATAGCAGGCCTTCCCAGTCGAATACATCTTCTTCCCCAAATACAGACCCTCACCGGGACCCATACCAGCCAAACTCATAGCATCGGATATGAGGCACAGCCTTGTTGTCCCCAGGGTACTGATTGTCATATCTATCACTGAAGGATGGACATGCAAAGAGTCACACACAAGTTCATAGGTTGCACCCCTGTAGTCGCTGACAAACGGCATGGCTGATAAGCCTGGGCGTTTGTGGTCGATACCGCTCATGGCATTGAAAAGGTGGGTAAGGTGATACTTGCCCCTAGGCTTCAGCTCCTGGAGGGGGCAATCACTATGACCATAGGCCACAACAATATCGTGTTCTTCCAGGATGGTCGAAAGCTCCTCACTATGAGGCAGTTCAGGGGCAATGGTCATCATGGTGACCAGGGGTTTCGCCCCTCGCCTGATGGCAAGGATTGCATCCAGATACGCCCTATCATACGCTCTGATTCCAGAAGGGAGTATCCCCCCCTTCTTCTCTAAAGCAATGAAGGGGCCTTCCACATAGACTCCAAGCATATGGCTTGCAAGAAAGGGACTCTTGTCCAACGCCTTCTTGATCTGGACCAAGAGATCCAAATCCATGACTACAGCCAGCTGGAAAGCTGTTATGCCCTTCTTTTCCAGAAACAAGGCCAACCCCTCAAGGTTTTCCTGTATATTGCCTCTTGTAGAATCAAAGCCGCCAGATCCATGGAGGTGCATATCGACCAGACCAGGGCCAACCAGATTGCCTTTGGCATCAAATTGCTTGAGATCTCCTACCAATGCCTCATCATGCCTACCCACATAGGTGATGACCCCCTGATGCACCACTACAGTGGCATCAGGGACAAGAGCCCCATCTGTATAGACAAGGGCATGCTTAATTGCATAGTCGTGTTCATGATGGACCATAGGTTACTCTTCTGTCTCGGGAGGATTGATTTTGTATTTGTAGGAGAAATGGAAAATAAGACTTGCCATGAAAGCCTCATAGTCCTTCTCTCGCAGGGCAATGCTTATGTCCCTATGCTTCTTGATGCGTAGGGCCTTGTCTTCAATTACCTTGGCTCTGAAACTGCGGTCACACTCCCAAGCAGAGTCCAGAAATGCTATCAGCATCTTGTTATCGAGATTCTCATACATGCTACGGTGGAAATAGGCATCAGAGTCATAGAAGTCCTCATACTCCTCGAAGGACTCCATCGCCGTCACACAATCCTCCATCCGCGTAATCTGGTCGTCAGTTATGGAATCGAAGCACTGTTGGGCAAATCCTATTTCCAGGACCTTGCGCACTTCCTGGGACTGCCTGAACAGATCCCCTTTATCATCTATCAGATTAAGGAACATGCAGGTGGAAAGCGAACTGGGGGAGAAGGCGTTTACCACCATTCCCACCCCGGGCTTGGAGCTGACCACACCAAGGATCTCAAGGGTCTTGATAGCTTCCCTGAGCACGTTCCTGGAAACACCCAAAGCCTGGGACAGTTCCATTTCTGTAGGAATCTTGTCCCCAGGTTTGAGATTGTTCTTCAATATGTAATGACGTAACTCATCATATACCTGGAGATACAGTTTCTTGCTCTTCAAATTCTTCATTATCAAGTCCTTGGCATATACTGCAGAAATACTTGGCTATGAAATAGAAATCTATCACATTTTGTCGATGAATGCGATATGGGAGTTTCCCTTATGCTCATTCAAAAAACGAAGTAAAAATCATTCCTTATCTTCTTGGGAAAAAAACCAATTACAGTTAACAAAACAACGTAAATTCATATGGTAAGTCAATCATGTAATCAAAGCTGGTGTCCAAACAGAATGATCAATATCTCGAATCCACCAATAGCCATCTCTGCTTATCCATCAAATAGAATGCTCTTTACACAGGAAATCTACATATTACAGGATATACCCCTAAGTATAAAATTTCGGTACCAATCGATTGTACTACAATCGATAAGATCAGTATCAAAGCCTTTTCATTTTATGTCAAGTTACTTCGAAAAAATGTTTTCAGTAATCAACATATGCCAATGACCTTGAAAACCTTGGTTCAAATTAATGGTTCAAATTAATGGTCAAATTAATTAAGAATTTCCTTGACAGAGCTAAAGAATCGTTTAATAATAGTTTTATAGTTTGTACTACAAAGTACAGATAAAAAGTTTCTTGAACAATACTCAAACTTGTTTTTAATAATAACTTCTTTGTTGTTTTGTTTTTTAAATTGTCTCATTATTAGGATGTATTGTTTTCAGACCCCACATATTATTTGCTATGGAAATCTGAAATTAGCTATTTTAAAAAAAAGTGACACACGCGGAGAAAATTGATATGAAAAAACTAAAAATTAACCACCTTACAGATTCTCAATTTTCTTATGCACTTTGCACTCCAATGTTTTTATACTTAGGTATTGTCTTATTATTTCCTGTTTTATGGGGCATTACCTTGAGCTTTACTGATAAAAGCATCGGAGGATCTCCACAATTTATTGGCCTTAGAAACTATATTGAGTTACTTCAGAACCCTCAATTCCTACATTCCCTACTCATGACACTATCATATACATTTATATCAGTACTTATTAAGTTGTTTTTTGGACTTTCCATGGCCCTTGTTCTTAATAACAATTTCAAAGGAAGAAATATTGCACGCGCTGCTCTTATAATTCCATGGACCCTCCCGAATATAGTGGCAGTTCTCAATTGGCGCTGGATTTTTTCAGATACCGGGGGAATTGCAAATTACATATTAAAGTCTTTTGGATTCATAGATAAAGATTTGATTTGGTTAGGAGATGAGAAACTAGCTTTTATTGCTATCCTAATAGTAAATATTTGGCGAGGAGCGCCTTTCTTTGGGTTATCGATTCTAGCCAAACTACAAACAATACCCAACGACCTTTATGAGGCGGCCTCTATTGATGGGGCAGGAGTAATTAGAAGATTTTTCGCTATTACACTTCCCAGTATTTTAGATGTAATGATACTAGCCTCTCTAGTGTCATCAATCTGGACTCTAAATGAATTTGAATCTGTCTGGTTACTCACAGGTGGAGGGCCTTCCTCAGCAACAGAAATAATTGGTGTCTATAGCTACAAGACGGCTATGACAAGTCTCATGATTGGTAAGGGTGTAAGTATTTCAATTCTGGCAGCCCCAATATTGATAGTCCTGATTATGCTTGCAAGTCGGTTTATGTTTTCTAAAAATGACAGTCAATAATAGGTGAAAGTAATGATAAAAACTAAAACAAAATCTCAGATAATAGTTATATTTTCTCTGTGTATCTTTCTTGTTATTGCCCTGTTCCCAATATATTGGATGCTAAATACGTCTTTTAAAGGACAGAGTGAAGTATATCAGAAAATACCAACATTATTTCCCAAAAGATTTACTCTTGATGGCTATACGTATCTTTTTACTAGGACTCCCTACTTGCACTCACTTCTTAATAGCATAATAGTAGCGACATTAACAGTCTTCTTCTCTTTGTTTGTTGGATATCCTGCAGCGTATGCATTATCAAGGACCCGCTTCAAGGGAAGAAATTGGATTTCCCGTGGAATGCTCTTCAGTTATCTTATCCCCACATCAGTATTGTATATTCCACTTTTTATATTTGTCTCAAGAGTTGGGTTTTCAGATTCTCTCTTCGGACTTATCCTAATATACCCAACATTTACCTTACCATATACGATTTGGATGTTAATTCCACATCTGGGAGCAGTACCAAAGAGTATTGAAGAAGCTTCCATAATGGATGGGTGTTCCCGTATGCAAACAATGCTTAAAATTATTTTTCCATTAGCTAAGCCTGGATTGGTTTCGACTTCAATTTTCGCCTTTTCTATGTGCTGGGGAGAGTTTATGTATGCTTTAGTAAATATCAATTCCACAAGCAACAAAACATTCACCTTAGTTATATCAGGTCTAATCTTTGGCGATATTTACCCGTGGGGCCAGATTATGGCCGGTGCGATAACTGCTTGCATACCTATACTATTAATATATATTTTTGCTTCCAACTATCTAGTTGGAGGTGTGACAGCTGGTGCAGTAAAACAGTGACGTTTATGTCACAGTTAGATAAAAAAGGAGAGAAATATGAAAAAGTTACTTACAGTCAGTCTTATCGTTCTTATTACAATGAGTACGATATTTGCGCAGGGAACTTCTGAAAAAGAAGTAAAGAAATCTTTAACCATCTGGGTTGAAAAAAGCTTCAGTAATGATGCTAACTATCTAATGGAAAAACGAATAGAAGCATATGGAAAAGAGAAGGGGGTTAAAGTATCTGCAGAATTCATAAGTGCAATTGATTTTATGACCAAACTGAATGCTGCAATAGAAGCTGGCAATACTCCTGATGTAGTTTCTGCAAATTTTTACAAAGTTCTCAGTTATGGTTCAAACAATCCATTTATGGATGTCTCTGATCTAATGGAAGAAATTAACGATTATCGTACTTTCTTGAACTCCACTTATCAAGGAACCAAAATTGAGGGTAAGAACTATTATATCCCCTTCAATGCTAGTAGTGATCTTTTATTTTTGAGAAAGGATATCTTCGATGCTAAAGGCGTAGCTATTCCTACTACTTGGGATGAACTGTTCGATGCAGCCATAGCTGTTAGTGACCCTGATAATGGGGTGTATGGCTTTGGAATGGGTAGTGGTCCAACAGATGAAGATGGGTGTAATACCTTCCGGATGATAAATTGGTCTAATGGTGGCGCTTTGCTAGATGAAAAAGGTAATATTATAGCAAATAAAGACAGCGAAACTTTACGCCTTCTGACTAACTACAAGAGAATGTATGATGCTGGTGCTATTCCCCCTGCATCAGTAGCTTGGAATCCAGGTGGAAACAATGCATCATATTTGATGGGTGAGTCTGCTATGGTCATGAATGCACCTACGCTATATAACGCCATGAAGAATGATTCAGGATATGCAGACCTACTCGCAAATACATTGATAATGCCCCCTCCTGTAGGCAAGGTTGACCATACAGTCTTAGGTCTTGTCTATGGTTGGGCAGTAATGAACAAATCTAAGAATGCTGATGTTGCCAAAGATTATATCAAGTACTCATTAGAAACTGAATGGTACAACGAATATATTGCACTAGTTGCACCGGTATTTGTTCCTGTTTTTGAGGATGGTTTGAAAAATCCGTTATTCACCACTGGCGTCAATAAAGCAGCAATGGATTATGCAGCTAATGCTACAGGCTATTATGGCTATCCTGTGAAAAATTTGGATGGTTTAGTTCTAGCAAGCAGACATTATTACCAATTCCCTATCTGCGCATTGATGAATAATGTTGTAGCCAAGAATAAGACGCCACAAAAAGCCCTCGATTTTCTCGCAATCGATATGAAGAGAGTCGCAGACACCCTTTAATCCAATAATTTTTGCATGATGCCCATTCTTTTTGGGCATCATGCCTAAGGATGACTAACTAGTATGGAAAAGCTAACAGTATGGGTCAATTTTGACCAAAAAGAAGTAGATGTTTCTTCATTAAAAAAATATTTTGAATCTGATGATCGTTTTTCATTCTCAGCTGAACGCATCACAGATCATGAACAAGCAATAAAACGTGCAGAACAAACCGACATCCTTATAAATACTTTTGATGCCCTTGGTGAAGAAGAGTTCGGACGAATTGCAAAACGGACAAAACTAGTAATCCGCTATGGGACAGGTTATGATAATGTTGATGTATCTGTGGCTACAGCACATGGTATACCCTTTGGCAACTGTGCAGGTGCAAATGCGTCATCGGTAGCAGAGCTCGCATTAATACACATCCTTAATTGTGGTAGGAATTTTATCAGATCACACAAGGGGGGGCAAGCAGGTAATTGGCCTGTTGTTTTCCCTAGTACAGAGCTTGATGGGAAAACTATTGGCCTAGTAGGATTCGGAAATATTGCAAAACAATTAGTACGAATGCTTGGTTGCTTCTCAGTAAAAATAGTTACTTTCGATCCATATTTAGATAAAGAAACACAAGCCTTTGCAAAAGATAATAGAGTAACTATCCTCAATTCTATGAAAGAATTATTTGAGATTTGCGATATTATCAGCTTACATATCCCCATGAATCCAATGACCGAAAAAATCATAAACAAAGAAATGTTTGATTCAGCAAAATCAGGTTTGATTCTGGTTAACACTTGCAGGGGAGGAGTAATCAATGAAAAAGACCTTATAGATGCATTGCAATCAAAAAAAGTCCGTTCTGCAGGATTGGATGTTCTATCAGTAGAACCTCCTACCCTTGATAACCCTTTGTTGCATATGGAGCAAGTCTCCGTTAGTGCACATATGGGAGGATCTACTGTAGAAAGTGAGATGAGAACACAAAAAATGATTTATGAAACAGTGGGAGCATTCGTCAATGGAAATTTTACATCAAATATTATAAATAGGGATCAAATAAAAAACAGGAGATTAAAATGAAAAATCTAGATAAATTTAAGGGCATATTCCCAGCATTCTACACACCATATGATGAAGCAGGAAATGTAAGTTCTGAGCGAACCAAGCAGTTGGTGGAATACCTATATGAAAAAGGAGTTCGCGGCCTATATATAACAGGAAGTTCAGGAGAGTGTATCTATTTGAATGTTGAGGAACGCAAGACAGTAATGAAATCAGTCATGGAAGCAACTAAAGGAAAGATGACTGTAATCGTGCATGTCGGAGCCAGTTCTACCCGTGATAGTATTGCTCTAGCCAAATATGCAAAAGAAATAGGTGCTGACGCAATAGCATCGATTCCACCCATATATTTCACCTTAAGTGAAGAAGCCATAATTGATTATTGGACATCAATGATACAAGCGGCGCAATTGCCCTTTATTATTTATAATATGCCAAGTGCAACGGGTACAAACGTCTCAGCGGAGCTTTTCTCAAGGATGCTTGAAAATAAATATATGATTGGCATTAAAAATACGAGTATGCCGGTGATGGATCTTTTGAAGTTCAAGACACTTGGAGGAAAAGACTGCATAATATTCAATGGTCCTGATGAACAGTTTGCTGCTGGACGTTTAATGGGAGCGGATAGCGGAATTGGTGGTACATATGGTGTTATGCCTGAATTATTTTTGAAGATAGAAGAATTAATACTACAAAATGATTTTGCAAAAGCTTCTGAATTACAGTGCCTTACTACTAATTTAATTTTTGACATACTAAAAACTGGAAATATGTTTGGAGTCGTGAAGTATATTTTAAAGTTAAGAGGTATGGATATCGGAACTCCACGTGGACCACTACCTCAGTTACCCAAAAACAGCTATCCCATTGTTGAAGAATTAGAGAAGAAAATATCACAAGTGATAGACACCTGGTGCAGCTGAGCAGAAATTTTAAATAATCTTTATCCGTGGCTACTGAATACCTAGTAGCTATCTTCGTAGTAAAAAATATTACTCGCATGTATGAAGAGATTTTCTAAAAATTACTCAAACCTCTTCTTATCGGCATACAAACCGTTCAAAAATATCATTTAACTCCACAAAGGAAGAAATGAACATGAAAGAAAATAGACTTAGAAGTTTACTTAATGAAAATACGACCAGCATGAGCACACGTATGTGGACGACTTCTGTGTTTTTTGTTGAGGCTCTAGCTTCAACAGGGAATTTTGATTATACGGAATTTGTTGCAGAGTATGCCCCATTTACACAATTTGATCTCCAGAACTTCTGTATTGCTGCGGAATTGCACAACATGGGTTCAATGATAAAGATTGATTTTCAAAACAATGCTTATATGGCCCAAAAGGCTATAGCAAGCGGTTTCCAGGCAATTAATTTTACTGACTGCCAAGATGCAGAGCAAGTTACAAAAGCTATAAAAGATACAATGCCTGAAACACCTGAGTGTGGAGGACGTTTTGGCTATCCAAACAATAGATTTATTGGGTATCAACCTAACATTTCACAAATGGAACATGCAAAGCGTCAAAAAGAGATTGTAAGATGCTTTATGATTGAAAAAGACATCGCAGTAAAGAATATCGAAGAAATTTGTTCAGTACCTGGAGTTGATATGATTCAATTTGGTCCTTCAGACTATTGTATGAGCAAAGGATGGGACACAAAAGATCATATAGATGAATTCAAAGCAATTGAGCGCTATATAATTGATGTAGCTTTAAAACATGGGGTTCAACCACGTTGTGAAATCCCTAATGTTGAAGCTTCCAAATATTACATTAACCTTGGAGTCAAACAATTCAGCCTTAGCGACCAGTTAGCAATCTTATCCAAATTCTGGGATGAAGAAGGGGGGAAACTTAAAAATGTTATCTCGCAGTTATAAAAAATATTTGCATTCTCCCATAGCATAAAAAAATCATCTTCTGATTAAGTGTATGGTTTGAAAATTTGATGCATCATAAAAAAAGGGATTATACAAATATGAAAATTAAAAGAGTATCAGCTGTCATTCTTACTGGTAATTATGCAGACTCCAGGGATGCAGAAGTTTTAATCCATCTCAACAATCAAAAACGACATTGTGGAATAGTTGAAATTGAACTAGAAAATGGAGTTACTGGCATAGGAGAAGGATATATGGCAGTTTTTGCTCCTATAGTATTCAAAACCTTCACAGAATTCTATGCCCCTCACTTGATTGGCAAAGATGGGTTTGCGATCAATGAATTGTATGCTAAGTGCTGCAATTTAACTAATTATTTTAGTCTTCAAGGCGCTGCAAGGCATGTAATCAGTGCAATCGAAATGGCTTTATGGGATGCTAAGGCAAAGACTCTTGGCCTTCCTGTTTATGATCTCTTAGGTGGGAGGAAAAGTAACAAGCTCAAATTATATGCCAGCGCGGGAGATTTCACCCTAAAAGCACAGGTTGATGAAGAACTAGTTTTATGTAAAGACCTGGGTATTGATACACTGAAAATTAGATTAAGAGAGAGAGATGTAAATAAAGGGAAATTTGTGTTGCATCGTGCTGATAAAATAGGGATAAAAATCGCAATTGATTTTTGCCAGAATATAACTGTACCCTCTTTAGGCGTTTCAGATATAATTCGTTTTATCAATGAAATAATTGGAGGGAAAATTGGTAATGTACAGTTCATAGAAGAAGCTCTTGGCCCAAACACTAGAAAATTTTATCCAGAATTTCGCAATAAAATACCTCTGAAGTTTGCAGGAGGCGAAACCTTGACAACGCCTGAAGAGTTCTTTGAAGTAATTAATCAGAAGTATTTTGATTATGTTCAACCTGACAGTTCTGTATGTGGAGGTATTTCGGCTGTATATGATATATGTAAATATGCCTCAGCTCAAGGCATTTCCAGTGTTGTCCACAATTGGGGCAGTAGCATTTCTTTAATGGCCAACTACCACGCAGCTATAGCTTCAGGATGCCTTCTTGCTGAATGGCCGATTAAAAAAAATCATATTCGAGATCAACTTTTTAATACAACACCTGAAATATTGAATGGCTATTTCATAATGCCAAATAATATTGGTCTTGGAGTAACATTAACTGATAGAATTAGAGCTCAAAACATGTTCGATCCTACCTGTAATTACCAATGGGATGGTGAGTTTACTGGGTTACCTGATGATGAATATTGGAAATAAAAGACTGAATTGACCTGATTGTCCTAAAGGAGAAATATGATGAGATCAATTAGTGAATATTTGGCTCTTCCATACACCTATATACTGAAACAGAAATCCGATGGATCATATTTCATTTCGGTGAAGGAACTCCCTGGTTGCATGTCTGTACTGGCGTTGTACAGTCAGTAGTACAAGCGAGCTGAGCTAATTCATCGTTTAAAAGGAATTAGATCAGCCTTTCCCGAAATCAGTTTGTACTACACGTTCGAATCGACTTCCAAGACTTTCCCGGGAGCCTTCAATGAAAGCTTGGAGAAGATGTTTTTCGCTTCATCCGAGATCTGTGACGTGTACCAGAGAGTGGAGCTTCTGGTCTCTATCAACCCCGCGGTAATGTCCTCAAGGGTTCGAGAGATCGAGAACCAGGTCAATCCTGTTTTCTCTTCAGCATAGCGGACCAGTACCATTGCCATCCAGCAGATGAGGATGTGGGAACGAATCCTGTCATCCAGCCTGTGGTACACAGGCCGGAGCTCAAGGACATTCTTCATGTCCCGGAACACCCGCTCAATCTCGAACAGCTGCTTGTACCCCATGGCAACATCGGCAGCGTCAAGGTTCATGTTGGAAGTGCTCACCAGGAACTTCCCATCAAGGAGTTCTTCAGATGCGATCTTCGCCTTGTCCAGCTTGAGCACTCCACCCTTCGTCTGAATGATGTATCGGCCGAAGGTCCCATGAGAACGGAGAGAACAGGCAGCCTTTGTATGATCCTTTCCTTCCATCTGGGAAAGAGAATCGAGCCTGTGTTTCACTTCATCAACAATACTATCGCGGACAAGACGGTCACGTCTTTCAGCATCAGGATTCTTCACGATGACAAATCTTCTCTCGGTTGCCAGGCCCTCATCTATGACCACGTTCTTTATCTGCAGTCCGTTATCGAGGATGCGGTATCGTCCTTTTCGATGCAGCGCTTCGACAGCAGCACCTTCAGAGCCGGTACGGAGCTTCTCACCGAGAATGAAGTCTCCACATTCTCTTAAGAGGACCTTGCGGTTCTCAGCACTGTTGAATCCGGCATCCCCTACCAGAATGACCTTGCCCAGGTTCCACTGACCAAGGTCACTTTTCACCTGGTCGACGATCTTCTGGTCACTGGTATTGCCGGGAAAGGTCCAGCATCTGATGGGAATGCCCTGTTTCGTGACAGCAAACGCTATGGAGACGAGAGGAAGTTCCGGATGATTGTCCTTGCTCCTTGCCCTCTTCAGCAGTCCTGATGGACTCTCATCAACGTCACATTCAAAGTACGTGTTCGTGGTATCCAGGAATACCAAGTCGAGTTCAAGCTTGGCTTCCTTTGCAACGGAAGTGAACACTGCATGCTGCACCTGTTCATCCGACTCGACCAGAAGGTCCATCGCCCGGTAGAGATTGTGTACATCCACGTTCTTGAGCCCGGGTACAAGAACTTTTCTCTCTACCCAATGCTCGATGGAGAGTTTTGAACCGGGTGAGACGATACGAGCTGCTACCATGGCAAAGATCATTCGCTCGATAGGGTTTCGGAACTTTCTGTCTTCAACGAGAGAGGAGATTGCCTTCCCCATACCGAGATGGTTCCACAGTTCACTGAGGAACCACACGAGGCCGACTTCCCGGGACCGGAGGAACTGGAATCCTGTATCGGTACTTGAAATCTCCCTGTCGGCATAAGGAGTGAGTGCATCGACCATATCCGAGACGAAGGCAGAAGAGATGAGATCCTCACGTCCGAGTTTAAGAATGACATCCGTCTTCACCTTTCCCGAAGGATCCCGACGGTTGTGGACGAGCTGGAGATAGGTGTAGGACTTGCCGTTCTGGTTTACTTTGCTTTTTCTTACAAACATTGTACTACAGATTATACTCTAATACTCAATGCTTGTAAACAATTATGTTGTATTAATCAAATATATTGTACTACATAATAAGCAGTGTTTTTGGAAAGTTTGATTCAAATCAATTCCATTGAGTGGAATGAGTAACACTGCTACCGCGGCAACATGTTTGTACTACGAACTGTACAACGCCAGCTGTAGGAGATACTATACCAGAAGCACATGCAATGATCAGAGACGCAATGAAAGCTTGGATCGAATATTGTTTGGACGATCAGATTCCAATTCCAGAACCAGAAGAAGAGAAGCTAGATGAGTATAGTGGGAAGTTCTTGGTTCGTATTACACCAACCCTTCACAGGAAACTTGCTCAAGGAGCTAAGAAAAATGGGGTAAGCATGAACCACTACACTTCTGAGCTCTTATCAGAAAGATGCAGTATCATAGAAAATTATGAGAAATTGTATTCCCAACTGGTTACTGCAATTACCCATTGCAAACCTGCTCTGGGGGAATAGCTCACAGCTGAAAAAGTGCAGGGGTGCAATCACTTCGATAGCACCCCTCTGCTGAACCCAGCCATTCTTGATTCTTCCCCTCCCCCAAGGCCATATTGCGTAGAAGGAAGGGCAATTTCATTACATGGTTGATCAAGTAAAAGACAAGGAGCTGTTTAAACAACCCTATCTCACAACACTTTTCAAGTAGGCATATAATCCAGGAAAAACTACCCTACTGGGTTTCTAGTTCGTCGCTTGCCTGTTTCTTCTTAACATTTTTTTCTGTCGCTTTTAAATGGACTTCCATCAATTCCCCCGCGAGTTTCGAATCACGAGAGACAATCGCTTCCAATACCCCTCTATGATAATGCATATCTCTTTCAAGGTCAGAACCAGAATCCAAACTGGATTTGATTATCTGTTTGGTGAAGGCATTGTATGCAGCACTAAGAGCGATAAGCAATTTATTATTTGTTGCCTTGACCAGGTGCACATGAAACTTAAAGTCGGCAGTTTGGTATTCATCATTGATGACAGAACAATCTTCCATTATCTTTACATATTTCTGCAACCTTGCTATATCATCAGCCTTTGCCCTTTTTGCAGCAATCGAGGCAGCGGGGACTTCTACAATCCTTCTGACTTCTAACAAATCATCATTAGAAATCTCATCGACTGAAACCATATCCATCATCGATTGAGTAAGGACCTTTACACTCTCATTGACAATCTGAATGCCTTTTCCCTGAATTCGTTTAACGAAACCACGCACTTCCATAGCACGCACAGCTTCGCGCATCGTTGCCCTTGAGACTTCTAGCATCCTACATAACTCGCCTTCACTAGGTAAAAACCCATGCTCATCATAGGTTTTTTTTAATATCAGTTGCTTTATATTTTCTTGTGTAATATCAACGAGTGTCAAAGAGTGTCTCCTCAAATAGTTCACTGCATTCAGTGTACATTCCTACCAGAAAGTTAGCAATCAACATCTTACCAAAAATAAGGCTGATTGCTATCAAGAACCATTCTACCCTATCTGATATTTTTTGATCAAATCTCTATCTATTTCGATTCCCAAACCCTCTGTTGACTGTGGAAGATCAATATATCCATCCCTAATCACCAGCGGATTCTTATTGATTTTTTCCCTAAATATATTCTCAGTTCTATCTAACTCAAAGTACACCTTACTTGCGACTAGGGCCTCAGGAAAATCTGGCATCGAGAATGAGGCATGTAATCCTGCTGCTACAGCAATTCCACTACCCCAAACATGTGGGTAACATTGAATATTTGCAATTTTAGCGAGGGTGACAATTCTATTGAAAGCGGTCAAACCACCGGTGATGCAACAATCGGGCTGTAGGATATCAATGGCTCGCGCATCAATGAGATTCTTAAATCCATAGGCTGTAAACTCAGCTTCGCCTCCTGAGATGGAGATGCTTGTTGCTGATTTGACTTCCAGATAGCCTTGAATGTCCTCTGGGGGTACGGGCTCTTCTATCCAAAGGATATTATAGGGTTCAATCCCTTTTGCCATTTTAATGGCTGAACAGGCATTATATGCATGATTTGGATCTACCATCAGGTCAATCTCAGGACCTATCGCTTCTCTAACAGCGGAGACCATCTTGATATCATTCTCAACACCAAAACCTATCTTCATCTTTAAAGCCCTGAAGCCTGATTGAACATAGGAGACAGCCTCTGCCACTAAGGCATTCGGATCTTGATTCAATGATGTATGGTACAAACCTGTTGCGTAGGGAATAATCTGCTTTCTTCTTGCACCACCCATAAGCGTATATACCGGAAGATGCGTATATTTCCCTTTTAGGTCCCACAAAGCTATATCGACAGCACTGAGTGCTTCAATGCTTGACCCTTTCTGACCATTATCCCGAAGACTGTTATACAGTTGATCCCAAATCTTTTCGGTATCAAAGACATTTTGTCCAATAAGCTGGGATTTATAGGCATGTTCAACAACTGCTTGGTTGATGAACGCATTTCCAAAAGCTTCTCCCCAACCACTAAGCCCATCATCAGTAATAATCTCTAAAATCATTATAGTCCTAGTATTATACCAAGCCTGGGAATAGCAGAAGCTTTTCTCACCTAACTTTTGTGAGACTATATATGTCTTTATATCTGTAATTTTCATACGTTCTCCACTTGCCCGATTAGGGCACATCAATCTACGCTTACCTGAGAAATCTCAAAGAAGCCCCTACAGGGAATACTTTCAATTCTTATATTTGCCTTTTCAAGAATTTCTTTTGGAAGAAAGGCAAGGCTAATGAAATGATAATCAAAACAAAGAAAGTAAGTGAAATTCCTGTTGATATGAAGGTCTTATAATCTCCCTTGGACATGAGCAAAGCCCTTCTAAAATTGCTTTCTGCCATGGGTCCAAGAATCAGTCCTAGAATAACAGGAGATGAAGATACTTCTGTTTTTTGGAGAAAATATCCTACAATTCCGAAAAAAAGCATAACTGAAACATCAAAGATACTGTTGTTCAAGGCATAAGAGCCCACAAAACACAGCAGGAAAATGGTGGGTACAAGAATCGACTTCGGAACTGAAAGGACTTTTGCAAATAGCCGTACGCTATTGAGACCAAGAACAAACATGCATATGTTTGCGATAAAGAGCCCAATGAACAAGGCATACACAATAGGGCCATTATTCTGAAACAAAAGGGGTCCTGGCTGTAGGCCTTGTACCATAAGGGCTCCGATCATGATGGCTGCAACTGCATCCCCTGGCACTCCTAAGGTAAGCATCGGTATCAAGGCACCGCCTGTCACCCCGTTATTTGCTGCTTCGGGTGCGGCTATTGCCTCAGGAAGCCCGGTACCAAACAACTCAGGATTTTTAGAGAAACTTTTTGCCTGTCCATATGCAATAAAAGACGCAATGTCTGCACCAACTCCTGGAATACAACCTATGAGCGAGCCCATGGTTCCATAGATCACACCACTTTTGACTATCATGCCCCAGTCAGAACGTTTGGGGAACACATGGGTAATGGCTTTTGCTACCACTACCTTTTGTTTCATTTCCTCCACTCCAACAAAAGCCTGGCTCATTGCAAACAAACCAATCATGACAGGAATGAAGTTAATACCACTGAAAAGATTCATGTTATTAAAAGTAAAACGCATGCTTCCTGTTATGCTATCGATACCAATAGTAGCCAGAAGGATTCCCAAAGCCCCGCTAATCAATCCCTTCATCATGGAATTCCCTGAAATGGAGGAAATAATACATAACCCAAATACAGCCAGCATAAAAAATTCAGGAGCACTGAACTTGAGTGCAAATTTTGCAAGTATAGGAGAGATAAGGATAAGATACACACAACTTATCATACCACCGATAAATGAGCTGGTCGTTGAGATACCCAAAGCCCTTCCAGCTTCACCTTTTCCTGCCATCTTATAGCCATCCAAGGCTGTCGCAGCTGAAGCAGGGGTTCCAGGAGTGTTCAACAGAATGGCTGCTATGGAGCCACCGTAAACAGCACCAACATAGACACCGATCAGAAGCAGGATACTGTGCGTAGCATCCATCCCAAAGGTCAAAGGAAGCACAAGGGCAACCCCCATGGTTGTCGTCAGACCAGGAAGGCAACCTATACAGATTCCACTGGCAACCCCAAGGACAATGAATAATAAGACAGAGGGTTCGAAAACCAAACGGAAAGCTTCAACTATCATTTTTGTGCTCCTAAAATAAAATTCCAAATCTAAAGGGGACTTTTAAAACATATACAAAAACGCTATACACCACCGCTGTTATTGCAAAAGCCATAAAAACCCTAAAAACCCATGTATATTTTCCAAACCAAGTAATAAAGCCGTAGAGCATAAGAAATGTAGCTATGCCAAAGCCGATATAATACATACCCAACAGATAGACAACCAAAAGGCCCATTGATAGGTATACCCTAACCTGATCGGGGGTTCCCAATACCAATGGAGTAGCATCATGTTTTGAGAATGCGTGAATACCAACAGTAATTGCGGCAACAAGCATAATAACGCTAATTAATATTGGCCAATACCCTGGACCGGGCACTCCATTTTTTGCATTTGGCAATTGCATCGCTAAAAATATAATGCCTATTGCCAATACACTAAAAATACTTGCGATTATCAGATTCCCTTTTTTCATGTGATTCCCTTACTTCCTACATTCAAGAAAAAGAGGTAAGCATGACTTCTTGAAAAACAAGAAGCCATGCGTTCCGTTTATTGGGCAAGTCCTATCTTTTTGATAAGCTTCTCATAAAACTCGTTCTCTCTCTGTAGTTTTTCTGCAAATGCCGCTGTACCTATGATTTCAATGTCATTGTTGGTATTCTTCATAAACTTGATGAACGTATCGGTCTTCACTGCCTTCATTATTGATTCAGTAAGAAATTCAACTGTTGCCTGAGGAGTACCTACAGGAACACAATAGCCTCTCCAAGTTCCTATCACAACATCATAACCAAGCTCTCCTGCAGTAGGCACATCAGGACAATCAACAAGACGATTAGGAGCAAGAACCGCTAGAGTCCTTAGTGCACCAGCCTCTACCTGGGAAGCGACTTCAGCATAGGAGACAGAGACCCCATCAAGATGGTTTCCAAGCAAAGAGGTAATGGCAGCCGACGAACCATCAAAAGGAACATGGGTAAATTCAACTCCTGCTGCCTGTTCCAGGCCTGCTCCTGCTAGATGCCAGATAGAACCAATTCCTGAGTTACCAAACTGTAAATCTTTGGTCTTTGCCGCTACAAGTAACTCTTCCAAGGTCTTATACGGAGAATTGACAGGCACTGTGATAGCTGCATATCCGGAATTGACGATTGCAAGTGGAATAAACTGCTTGTAGTCGATATCACCACCAGTACCGGTGTGAGGAAGCATTACGAGCTCAGGGGCAACCATGGTGATGATCTGTCCGTCGGGTTTTGCATGCATACCATAGGACATACCAACGGAACCTGCTCCACCGGTTCTGTTTTCCACTGCAATTCCTGCTGGAAAATCATCCTTCATAGCTGCTGCCAAAGCACGACTTACACTATCGGATCCACCGCCTGCAGAATAGGGAACGATAATGGTTGCAGGGCCATTGGGATAGGTACCTGCACCTTTCTCAGCAGCTCCTCCAGCAAAAAGTGTTCCAGCCACTATAGCAAGAACCATACATACGACAAACATTTTCTTCATTTTCTACTCCCTTTAGGCATCAGCCTTTTTTATCTTTGAACCCTACCTGAGGCATTGCCTGCAGCAAGGGATTCAACTTCTTGAATACTGACTAAATTGAAATCATGTTCAATCGAGTGCTTCAAACAGGATGCAGCAACTGCAAAATTGATAGCTTCCTGGTTACTTTTCTTAACAATCAATGCGTATAGTAATCCACCACCGAAGGAATCGCCTCCGCCTACCCTATCGACAATCTGGATATCATACCGTGGAGAGAACCAAGCCTCTTTCCCGTCATACAACATGCCACCCCAGCTGTTGAAACTAGCCGAATGACTGCCTCTGAGTGTAATGGCGACCTTCGCACAACCAAATCGATCTACAATCTGTTTTGCTACGCTGATATACCCTTGTTCGTCAAGCTTTCCACTTGTAACATCGGTACCAGTGGCATGAATTCCAAACACATCGCTTGCATCTTCCTCATTGGCAATGCATACATCTACATAAGGCATCAGAGAGGACATAGTCTTTTCTGCTTCCCCTTTGCTCCAAAGCTTGCCTCTGTAGTTCAAATCGCAGGAGACAGTAATTCCTTTCACTTTTGCATGTTGGCAAGCTTGTAGACAAATTTCTGGCAATTCCCCTCCTAAGGCAGGGGTAATACCCGTAAAATGGAACCAAGTAGCCTCTGCAAAAATAGCGTCCCAATCAAAATCTGACGGTTGGGCCTCAGATATGGAAGAATTTGCACGATCATAGATTACTTTGGATGGACGCTGGCTTGCCCCTTTCTCAACGAAATACAAACCAAGTCTTCTTCCACCCCTAACCACGTTGCTGGTATCTACCCCAAAATGTCTTACTGCATTGATAGCGGCTTGACCCAACTCATTAGTAGGGAGTTTTGTGATAAAAGAAGCGCCAATACCATAATTGACCAGTGAAACAGCAACATTGGCCTCTCCTCCAGCATAGCTGGATTCCCACTGTTCCGCTTGGAGGAATCGGTAATAGCCCATAGGATTGAGTCTCATCATTATCTCACCAAAAGTGATGACTTTCTGTTCCTTGTTCATTTGAGCCCTCGCTTTGTATCATTCCAAATCTTGATTGCCTTTTCAGCCCGTCGAGTTATCTCCTCATACTGCTTTTCTTTGATAAGATTGGTGGGTGCAATCCAACTACCTCCGACAGAAAGTACATTTTTCAGTGAAGCCCATTCTGAGAGGGTATCTTCTGAGACGCCTCCAAGAGGGAAGAAATTGATCCCAAGATAGCTATAGGGACCAGCCATGGCCTTGAAATAGGGAATGCCACCAAGAGGGCCAGCAGGGAATAGTTTCAGGAAATCACATCCCTGCTCATATGCCAATTCCAACTCACTTGCAGTGGAAATGCCAGGAGCGAAAGGCAATCCACAAGCAATGGCTTCCTGAAGAATTCTTGGGTTAAAGCCAGGAGATACAGCAAAGTCAGCTCCAAGATCCTTAACCATTCTAGCCTGACCTGTTTTAATCACCGTACCAATACCTATCATCATTTCAGGTACATTGTCATGAATTTCCTTGATTGCTGATGGCGCGGCTTCAGTTCTCAACGCAAGCTCAATTGCAGTTATCCCGCCTTTGACCAAGGCCTGGGCTACAGGTACTGCATCCCTTGCATCATCAATGACAAGAACAGCGACCACTGCTCGTTTCGCCAGTTCAGATTGGATCTCTTCACACATACTCTTTTTCATCAAGGTACCTCTTTCTTCATATCTGAGTATTACATAATATCGTAAATGTATACTACTATCGATAAATATAGATATCAATAAATATCATATTTGTTAACCTATCATATAACCTGATTCTATATTTGTCAATTTAATGTTTTTATTTCTCGATTTTAGCCTGTTTTTAGAAATTTTTATACTATTTCTTATGTTTTTACTTATAAGCTATCATATAGGTTGGAATGTTTTGTCTTTGCATCCTTTTCCCCTGTAATCTAGAGAATGAATAAAACTTTTCAATGCATATTCAAGCCTGTTGGAACACACCGTCAAAATTCATGATGATACAGTGTAGTGGGCATAGTACTACGCCTTGAAATTCTCTACTCCCAGAACCCAGCCATTCTTGATTCTTCCCTTCCCCTATGGCATTATTGCCCAATGCACACCAAACAAACGTTACAAGAAGACTTGAGAAGAATGGGCATCGATCCCAAAGGGACCACCCTTGCCCATTTTTCCTATAAGAGCCTTGGGGATGTCGAAGGCAAAGCCGAGACAGTCATTGATGCCTTTGTCGAATATATGCGTGATGGCCTGATGGTATTCGCTACCCATACCTGGGCTACAGTCAATGCTGATCAGCCTATCTTTAGCAGGGAGCACTCTGCCTGTTGTACCGGCATCATCCCTGAGCTTGCAAGAAAAAGAGCCGACGGCTTCCGTTCCGCCCACCCCACCCACTCTGTTGTGGCATTCGGCAAGGATGCCCAGGATTTTGTAGCTGGGGATGAAAAGTGCACCACCCCGTGTGCACGGACCTCCGCTTGGGGAAGGCTGCTCGATCGCGATGCTACCATTCTCCTGGTGGGTGTTGGCATGAACCGTGATACCTATATCCACGGCATTGAGGAGTGGGTCGAGGTACCGAATCGTCTCGACGAGAAGCCTCACCTGCTTAGCAGCACCCTCTTTGAGGGGAATACGGTGCAAGTCCCTTCAAGGGGGCATATCGGTTTTCCTGCAGAACAATTCCCCAGGATTGAAGAGCCTTTGAAAGAAAGGGGTATCATAAAGGTAGGCCAGATTGGCGATGCCAAGGTATTATACCATACGACTCAGGCCCTCTATGAGGCTCTTGTTCCTATGCTGAAAGAGAATCCTGGCCTGTTTGACCAATGAAAGGCGTGCTGTGCAGCTGGAATATTCTTTTCTAACCTCTAGAACCCATACCTTCGTTCCTGCTTGTGGGGAATGAATTGACTACCCCAACAGAGGCCTTGATGAGGGAGAGTCCATCTGTGATGTGTCCCAAACGAGTTGTACTGTCGCACCTTAATCGCCCCATGACTGACCAAAGAAAGGCATAGGGACCTGACCATCAAACATGAGCTGCAGAGCCTCAGGGCTTTGGGTATGCAAAGGGGATTCGCCTCCAGCTCTCAAAAAGACCGAAGCCAATTCCTGATGCGGAGATTCCAAGATAGGTTTCCTACTGGATTATTGACCAACGCCCTTCTTACTCTTGTAGTTATCTGCTAGATAGTTGATCACCATGACCAAGATCATGACAAAGCCCCAAATGGCGGTAGTGAGGAATGCATTCATACGCAGCAGGTTAAACCCACTGGAAAGCATCTGAAGTGTGACCAGGGCCAGTACAACACCCATGACCCTTCCAAAACCACCAGCACTACTGACACCACCCAACACACAGGCAAGGATGGAGACCAGCAAGTATGAGTTACCATATCCTGATTTGGCTGAATTGAAACGACTGATCATAACCAGGGCTGCTATGCCTGAATAGATGCTCGAAACCACATAGGTCGACAACAGGATATGGGCATTATTGACACCGGAAAACTTGGTTACCGAAGCATTTGAACCATACATATACAGGTTGAACCCGGTTCGTGTCTTGTTCAGAAAGAACCACAGGATACAGGACATCAAGGCAAATACCAGCAAAGGAAAGGGGATGCCCACTACCGACCCGTTGCCAATAAACAGGATGGCATCAGGAAAGCCTGATATCACATAGCCTTTGGTAACCACAATCGCAATGCCGTTGAGCAGCGTCATGGTTCCCAGCGTAGCGAGGATAGGGGTCATGCCTATGTAGGCTATCAAAAAACCATTGCCAAGGCCGATAACAACAGCAACACCCAACCCTGCAAGCAAAGCAAGCAGCATGACCAGAAAGGGAGGAGCACTTCCTTCCATACCCTTCATGATCAGAGCACAGGTGATTCCCACCATATTCGCTGTTGCTATGATCGACAGGTTGATGCCCCCGGTAATCAGGACAACCATCATAGCCAGGGCAAAAATCCCCAGCTCAGGAAGCTGAAAGGCCATTCCCTGCAAGTTACCAGAGGTCATGAAAGCCCCACCGGTCACCAGTACCATACCGAACAACACCACTACCATGATCAGAGCAAGAACCGTAAGCTCATTCTTTCGCATTTTCATACCCGTGCCCCCTCTGGCAGCACAACGTCCTCTAGTACGTCAATGCGTCTCACATTGCTATTGTGTTTCTCCCTGAAGGAGCTGAACCCAACACTGATCAGGATGACCAACCCTACCATTACGTCATACCACACAGCAGACACTTTCATCAGGGTCATCCCGTTCTGCACGATTGCCAACAACATGACTCCCAGGAATGTCCCCAACACGGTACCCTTGCCTCCGCTCAGGCTTGCCCCTCCCAGTACGACCGCTGCAATGACATTCAGCTCCTTCCCTACGATTGAGTTGGGTGCAACTGTCTGGACCAGCAACGCTTGGACAATGCCGGCAAAGGAAGCCATGAGTCCCATAAAGCCGTATACAAATACCTGGGTGAACATCACATTGATGCCAACTCTGGCAGCCGAGGTTGCATCGCCTCCTACTGCATAGACACTTCGTCCCAATCGGGTAAATTTGAGCATCCAGGCAGTGAGGGCCATCAGGACAAACCAGATGACCGTAACCACCGACAATCCGAAGGGGATACCCGATTCGGTTGTCAGGGTAAGGAATCGAATCTGGGAAAAGGAATTGAAGCAAGAAGGAAGGGCATAGATCCACCGCCCTTTGGTTATCACGATAAGGAGCCCATAATAGAGGTTCATGGTCGCAATAGTGGTGATGATCGGGGGAATGGCAAACTTGTGGATGAGCAATCCGTTGATGCTTCCCAGTACCAAGGCAACAACCATTGCTATGGCAAAAGCTGTAAGCATTGAACCACCATACTTGAGACAGAGGGTGATGCTGGTATATTCCGATATGGTCGCAACCGCTGCAAAGGACATGTCTATACCACCGGAAATAAGCACAAGCAGGACTCCAATGGCTAGGATCCCAGAGAATGCAGTGCTCTTCAGAAGGTCAAACAGATTTTCCAAGGTGAAGAAATTTGGATTGATGGTGGTGATCAAGGCACTGAACACAAGGATAATGATGAATACATAGGCTTCATGCCGTTGTAGGATCTTCTTCAAAACACACCTCCCTAAACAGCGTGGGTGACGATGAACGACTGGATGTCGTCTTCGGTTGTTTCATCTGTTATGAAGGACTTCACAATCCTTCCCCTATTCATGATAAGCACACGATTGCAAGAGTACAGGACCTCTGGTATCTCATCGGAAATCATGAGGATGCTCATACCCTCTTCGGCCAGTCGCTTGATGACAGCATGTATGCTAGATTTTGCTGCAATGTCGATACCTACTGTTGGGTTATCAAGGATAAGCAATTTGGGTCTTGTCGCAATCCATTTCGCAAGGACTACCCGTTGCTGGTTGCCTCCCGATAAGGTCTTGACAGGAGAATGCATCGAGGGGACTTTTATACCCAAAGCATCAATCCAGTGCTGGGATGCATTTTGCACAGCCTTTGCATCCAGTGTACTGAGCTTTCCAAGCATCTCGTCCAATACGGTTATGACAAGGTTCTTGGATATCGGCTGGTCAAGGGCCACCCCATCGGCAAGACGATTTTCTGGCACATATGCGATGGAATAGTCCATGGCATCCTGCACGTTCCTTATCTTGGCAAGTTTGCCTTCAACATACATCTGTCCTGCATCAAGAGGGTTCAGGCCAAACAGGGATAGGGCCAACTCGGTCCGTCCGGACCCCAGCAACCCGGTCAGTCCCACAATCTCCCCAGGATAGATACACAGGTTGATATCCTTGAAGTTACCTTCCTTGGCCCCTTGTCGAATCTCCACTAATGGGGTTTGGGAAGAATCGGGTTGGACGTGATAGGGATCATAGGTGGTATTGGCCCCTGTCATTGCAAATTCAAGTTTGGTGGCAGAGAGTTCCTTGCAGGAAAAGCACCCTATCATCTTCCCATCCCGCAATACGGAGACCCTTTGTGCCACTTCCATGATCTCATTGAGCTTATGGCTGATGAACAAGGTAGCTATGCCCTTGCTTTTCAGATCGAGGACGACCTTCAGAAGCGATTCAATCTCCTTCCGGGTAAGGGCTGTTGTCGGTTCGTCCATGATAAGTAGGCGAACCTCTCGTGTCAAAGCCCTGCAAATCGCCACCAGTTGCTGGTCTGCCATGGAGAGCTCCGAGACGGTACAATCGAGAGGAAGGGAGATTCCAATCATCTTCATGGCTTGAAGGGCCTTTTCCCGGCCTTTTTTCCACGAGACAATCCTAGAGGGTCCAGAAACCTGTTCGCTGATGACAATATTCTCAGCAACTGAGAGGTTAGGGAAAAGCGAAAGGTCCTGGTAGATCACTTCAATGCCCTGTTGCTTGGAAAACCTGGACGATAGGTGTGACACCTCTTTCCCCGCTATTGTAATGCTACAGCCCTTCTCCGGCTGCACTACCCCAGATATGATCTTGACCAAGGTTGACTTCCCCGAACCGTTTGTTCCGGCAAGACAATGGATCTCCCCTTCCCTGATCGTAAAGTCGACCTCATCGAGGGCACGGACTCCCGCATAGTGTTTGCTTACTTTTTGCATAGATAAAAACGGTGTTTCCATATGACCTCTTTTACTGCCAGAATAAGGAACAAGTCTTCATATAAAGAGCCTCCAAGAGTATTTTTGATACGATGGAGGCTCCTATCTGAACTGATCAGAAACCAAAGCTATCGACATTCTCCTTGGTGATGTCGACCATGGCATTTACGCCAATGACATCACCCTTGACTGCAACAGAACCAATTCCAGGAATCTCCGTCAGTGTCTTGAAGTCGCCGCCGTCCAACATATACTTGGCTACCCAGTTGAGGGCAAATCCCGCATCCTTAGGATCCCAGAGGATACCCTTGGTCAAGGAACCTTCCTTGAGGTAAGGTGCTGCGTGACCGGGGATGACTGTACCTACTACAGTGACTTTTCCTGACAATCCTTTTTCCTTGAGAGCCTGTGCTGCTCCTGGAGGCCCTAGGCTACCATACCCGACAATACCCTTCAGATCTGGATAGGTCTTCAGCAATTCCAAAGTCTTCTGCTTGGACAACTCCTGATCCTCACCACAGGGAATCCTAGAGGTCACCAGTTCGAGGTTAGGATACTTGGCCTTGGCATACTTGATGCCTTCATCAGCCCAGAGATTGTGCAGTGGAACAGTCAGGCCGCCTACGAAGATGGCATACTTTCCTGAGGTTCCCATGCCTTCCACGAGCATGTCCCAAGTCCTTTGGGCGAAGGCAATGTTGTCGATCAGCTCAATATCAACATCCTTGCCCTTCTGGTCTGGGGATTCGTGGGTAAGAATCAGGATTCCTTGTTCACGAGCCTTCTTGAAGACCGGCTCCAGGGCTGTTGCATCGTTTGGTGTTACACAGATTGCATCTACCTTCTTGCTGATCAAGTCTTCGATCATCTTAACTTGCTGTGCTGGGTCAGCGTCAGCAGGCCCAATCTGGTACGCATTGATACCAAGATCATTCGCCGCTTTGGTGACACCCTCTTCAAGCCTGTTAAACCATGGAATTCCAGTGATTTTGACAACGGTGACAATTTCATACTGATCAGTTTTTACTTTCTGCCCTTGGGCGACCAGTGATGGCATTGCGACCATCAGAATCAAAAGAATAGCAAGGAATCCAAGTCCCGTTCTTTTTCTCATACCAAATCCTCCTTATTGCACTATTGGTCTTTGACAGACCAAATTTCAGAACAGCTTCTTACTTCCCTTGGCCGTAATGGTTTCGGGCAAAATCCTGCATCGCATCCATATCATCATCGGAGATGACCTGAGGGTCCCCTAGGATCTTTGCAAGGATGTATATATGTGCCGATTTCTCCACAACATGGCAGATCTTCAAGGCTGCATCGATATCAGCGCCAACACAGACCGTCCCATGGTTTGGAATCATGACTGCATTCCTGTCGGCCAAGGCCTCAACGACATTGCGTCCCAGATCAGGGGTGCCTGGCAAGGAATACTTGCAGTTTATGACCTTGTCGCCAACTATCTGGACAAAGTCCTCACTGATCCCTGGAATATCCTGGCGTGTCACAGCAAAGGCACTGGAGTAGATGGGGTGGGTATGGATGACAGCATTGACATCCTTGCGGGCGTTCATGATTGAGATGTGGAAATGGAACTCGATAGAAGGCTTGCGATGGCCTTCCACCACCTCCATGGCACTGTTCATGACAACCACATCGTCTGCTGTAATTTCAGCATAGGGCATGCCGCTGGGCTTGATGTAGATAAGTCCCGTCTCTGTATCTCTTAGGCTGATATTCCCCCAGGTCCCTACGGTGAGACCGAGAGAAACCATGAGGTTTCCTGCATCCACAATCTTTTGCTTGTATTCTGTTTTGGTCAATTTGCTTTGCATTCCTATGCCTCACTCCTTATAAGTGTAATAGAATGTTAATTATTTACCTAACATGTGAATGATATACCATGAATTCACACATGTCAAATATTTATTGGTATTTTATTATTATCTATATTATAATATATTATGTGTATTTTTTTACATGTAATACTTATAATTTTCATACATAATTATTCAGTTATTGTGAATTTACAATATATTTGTTAATTAATTAACAAATACTGGAATAATTGAGAATACTCATATAGTATATAGCAAGAGGGATATTCATGACAAAACCAGTACGTATCGAACGCATCAGAGAGTATCTGAGACAGAAAGGATCAGCAACAATTTCTGAACTTTCCGAATTGCTCGCTGTCTCCCATATGACCATACGTAGGGATCTTGCATCGATTTCCCAGAAGGACCAGCTCAAGACCATCCACGGTGGGGTTGTGTTTCATGAGGGAGAAGAAGAACATAAGGATAGGTATTCCCTTTCAATTGCCAGGGTGCAGAAGCTTGAGGAAAAGCAGCGTATCGCACGAAAGGCGGTCTCCCTGATAGAAAGTGGCGATATCATCATCATCGATGCAGGCTCCACTGGGGAGCTCATCGCCACCTACCTGCCGGAAAATATTCCTCTCACCATCATCTGTTCGGCCTTGAACATTGCATCGATAGTCTCTTCAAAACCCAATTGTGCACTGATTGTCACTGGGGGATACTACCACCGTAGCTCCATGGTCCTTGAAAGTAACGAAGGGTTGAATCTCCTGAAACAGAACCGTGCAAACAAGACATTCATCACGGCCAGCGGGGTCAGCCTTCAGCTGGGAATCACCTGTTCAAACTTCTTTGAGCGCACGACCAAACAAACTGCCTTGGAAGCTGCAATAACCAAAATTCTGGTTGCAGACTCCTCCAAGTTTGGCATGGTCAAGACAGGGCACTTTGCAGACATAGATGACTTTGACATCATCATCACCGACAAGGGTGTCGATGAGAAAATCCTAAACCCGATAAGGGCCATCGAGAGCCTTCAGCTGTTCTGTGTGTGAGAGGAACCTGAACTCTCTGCCACTACCAGATGTAGGGGTGTCAGCTTTTCCAAGGAATCCAAGGGGATGTCCGAAAGCAGAGCCGAGAGATGTTCAACTGCCAAAGCGCCAAGTTCTCTGCGTTGGTTTGTCCATCGCGTCCACTTCTCATGGCCTCCAAGCCAGTCATCTTCCAGAACAGCACCCTTAACATCAAGGCCTACCGTGAGTCTTTCCGCTTCCATCTGGCTCTCAAAGGGAGAAATCAGACAGATGCGATCGAAGACAACCATTTGGTGCTCAAGTATAAGAGCCCAGGCAGCCTCATCCACAACATCCTTCTCATCTGCCTCTACGACAATGACTGTAAGAGCTTGTTGCTTGGCAGACTCAAGCAGAAACGCTCGTTTGTCCTTTCTTGGTTCATACTCAGCCTCTTTCGCCTCGACATACACCAATGTCTGAGTCTTACACAACGGAGCAAGGTGGGTAACCATGGCCTTGATGACCGTGGCATAATCGAAGGTGACCCAATGGGTACTTGCCCCACTGACTTCTCGCCTACCCACAAATACCAAGGGGAAATTATTCTTTACCAACCGTTCAATGCCCTTGTCGTTTCTGTTTACACCCATCATGACTGCCCCATCTGCATGGACGACCCTGGAGGAGTTCTCCTCAGTTGGGCGGTTATTGAGAATCAGCATGTCATAGCCATGCTTCTCAGCTGTCTCCTGGATACCGACAAAGAAACGGTAGTACTCATTTTGTGATTCTACAGGAAATATCTGCTCATAGGTAAAGACCGCTATCAGCGAATTGAGACCACTTTTCAGCTTCCTCGCAACCATGTTGGGGACATAGCCTAGTCTTGCAGCGCATTCAAGGATTTTCTCCTTGGTTTTCGCCCCGACCCTAATGCTTTGGCCATCTTTACCATTCAGCACAGCTGAAACGGAGGCATAAGAGACTTCTGCCTCCCTGGCCACATCCTGCAGTGTTACTCTCTTGTATTTCTTCATCCTATGAACGCACCATCAGAGAGCAGCTGTTTCTGCAAAAGAGAAATATCAAGGGAGAAAAGATCTTTCTGTGAAGTGACGGCAACGGCAACGGCAGTTCCGGCCCCCTGTCCTATTGCTGCGCAGGAAGGGCTTACCCGAAGGCTTGCATGGGCAGCAAATTCACAGCTGATATTTCTTCCTGCAGCAAGAACATTGGGAACTTGGACATTAAGCAAGCTCTGTAAGGGAATGGTGTAGTACGCGCCATGAGGGAAGAACTGGGAGTCAGTGGACATTCCATCGGGAGAATGGATATCTATAGGATAGCCACAGGCAGAAATGGCATCATCAAATCTTTTTTGGCCAAATAGGTCCTGTACCGTTACATGATAGGCCCCATTGAGTCTTCTGGAGCTACGGATACCGATTCTTGGGCCACTATAGGTCATTCGTGCCTGTTCGAAACCAGGAATATGCTTTACCAGGAATCGATAGACTTCCCACACCTGTCTTCGTCCCTCAAGTTCTGCCTCAGTCAGGCCGATAGGATCGACAGGGTTTTTCCCATTGATTCGGGTCATGTTCACTATCACTTCATTTTTGGCATTGGTTTCAAAACAGAGCACGATATCCCTATCAAAGGTTATCTCTCCTGATGCCATGCCCTCGCGCATTATATCCTGAAATCCTGAGAAGGAAAGCCTCGGTGCTGTATGTTGCAACCCGGCCTTAGGTGCAAGGAAAGGGAACAAGGCAACATTGGTCTCCATAAGGGTGCGAATAGTATCGATGTCTATCCCTACAAGCTTGAAGTTCATGGTCATTGGTTGGTCTTTCCCGTCATTCTCCCTACCCTGCTCAAAAGGGATGCCTGCCATGGCGATGAGATCAGCATCACCGGTAGCATCAATGAAATAGGAGGCACAAAGGGTAAAAAGGTTCCCGGCACAGAGACATTCAATACTCGTCAGCAAGCCATCCTGTATCTCTGCTCTGACAATGCTGGTATGGAACAGCAACGTTACGTTTGCTTCGATGCACATCAGCTCAAGCTCTCGTTTCATTCCCTCTGTATCAAAGGGGGTGACTGTATAGGTATATCCTGTAGAATCAGGAATGTGCCCAACTGAAAGGCCTTTTGCGACAAGGCGTGTAATCAATTCATCTGGCAGGCCTCTGACTACTTGGGTTTCCCCGGCATGGAATGTCATCATCGGCCCTGTGCCGCAGGCAGTGAGGCTACCTCCGAGATAGCCCTCCTCCTCAAGCAGAAGCACCTGCAGGCCAAGCCTGGCAGCTGCGATGGCGGCCATGCTTCCTGCGATGCCTCCGCCAGCTACGATGAGATCAAAAGTTTTCTTATTATGCATATCCGTCCACACTCCTTGGATAACTAGTGTCAAATTTCTGATACTACTGGTCACACTACTTACTTCAAGCCCGATCCTACCATAGCATTGGAGACTTTTTGTTGGAAGATAAGGTAGACGACCATGATGGGTACTATGGAAAGGGCGGTCGCTGCAAGTTGCAGATTCCACTGGGGCAGACCATAGGTGTCATTAAAGTTTGTCAGCGATAAGGGAAGCGTATACTTCTCCAAACTATTAAGAAATACCAAAGGTTCCAGGTAGGTGTTCCATATGGCTATAAAGGCTAGGATTCCAACAGAACTGAGAACCGGAACGGCTATGGGAAGCATTATCTTGGTAAAGATAGAAAAAGGATTGAGCCCATCGATGCGTGCCGCTTCTTCCAGCTCGACAGGGACTGTCACAAAAAACTGTCGGAGCATGAATGCAGAGAAAGCGCCTTGGCTCCCAAAGATTGGAATCAGCATCAGGGGGATCAGGGTATCAAGGGCACCAAAGCTGCGCATCTGGAAAAAGAGAGGGATGATGGTGACCTCAATGGGCATCATCAGGGCGGTGAGTAACAGCAAGAAGGCTGCGTTACGGCCAGGGAAGCGCATTCGCGCGAAAGAATATCCTGCCATTGCAGCAATAAACACGTTGCCCAAGGTGCCAACTGTAGCAACCAATAGGGTATTCACATAATGCCGAGCAAAAGGTTGTACCGTAAAAATCTCCTGGTAATTGGAGAACGCCCAACTCTTCGGGAGAAAGGTGGGATCCCCAAATATATCAGAAATTGTGTTCAGCGAATTAACCAGCATCCACCAAAAGGGGTATACAAACAGTATGGTAAGCACCACCAGAATCATCCAATAAGGGATTTTCTTTGTCATTTCTTTATACTTCATAATACGATACCCTTTTTCGTGATACCCACTGCAAGAGCGTGAGGACAAGGACAACACCAAAGAGGACTACTGCAATTGCTGAGGCATACCCGGTTTCAAACATCCTGAAAGCCTGATGGTAGATGTAATAGACCATGACCATGGTGGAGCCTTCAGGCCCTCCATCGGTCATGAGCTTGATAGTGTCAAATACACGCATTGATCCTATGACGGTAACGATGGTAACCATCATCACCGTAGGCATCAGAAGGGGGAGCTTTATCTTCGAGAAGAGATTCCACCCTTTTGCCCCGTCAATTCTTGCGGCCTCAATGACATCGCCCGGCATGTTTAATACCGCACCCATAAAGATGAGCACATTCATTCCCAGATTCTTCATGACTCGAGTTATTATGACACTGGCCATAGCCCACCCCTTCTCAAAAAGCCAGTTGGGACCTTCAATGCCTATTTGTGACAAAAACCAGTTCACCGGTCCTGCAGTTCCCCCTTGGAGGAGGTACCGCCAGACAATTGCCCAAGCAACCCCCGAGGTCACAACAGGAAGAAAAATTATCCCCCGTACAAACTTCGTTCCAGTTTTGCCACCCCCGAGGTAGAGGGCAAGCATCAGCGAAAAGATCAAGTTAAGGGGCACAACCCCTGCACTGAAGATTAAGGTATTCACCAGAGACTTGACAAACAGGGGATCGCTGGAAAGCCTGGCAAAGTTATCCAAGCCTACAAAAGAGCTGGTTCCAAAAAGCAAATTCTTCTCTTGCATGCCATACATGAAAACTGAGACAAGAGGGAGCAGGACGAAAATGATAAAGCCTGCCATCTGGGGTGTTACGAACGCCCACCCTATGATGGCCTCGCGTCGATGTGTCGATTGTAAGGACAGTTTCTTCATTATCGCCCTAGCTCCTTATATGGTGGGAATCAGTTATTTGATATGTTTGGCATACACTGCTGCTACTTCATCCAAGATTTTCTGGACGTCAGCCTTTGGATTCCACAACTTATCAAAGCTCATCTTTGACTCAACTTCAATCTGGGGATACTTTACATGAGAAGGAAGTACCCGACCAGTCTTAATGGAGTTGGCTACTGCCTCTTTCATCTGGACAGAAGTCACCATTGAGTTGGAAGTGAGGAAAGCCTCGGAATCCATTACAGATTTTCTTGCTGGTGGCCAAATGCCTGCCATTGCAGCAACAGAACTCTTGTTGGTCATGTATGCCACCAATTCAGCAGCCAATTCGACATGCTTGCTCTTGGAATGTGCGCCGATAGCGGCCTGTCCGATAACAGGGGCCTTTCCCTTAGGTCCTGAAGGCATTGGGGCAAGGCCCCATGCGAAGGAAGCATCCTTCAGTTTGGAAACCCGGGAGATCTGGCCAACTGTCATGGCAGCATTACCTGAGTAGAAGTCACTCTGGTTCCCTGGGGGGACAACTGACTTATCCACATAGACCATATCGTGGAAAAGTTTGACAGCGGCTACAGATTCACTCTTGTTAATCAGTACCTGACCATCATCAGTCCAGAAATCACCACCATAGGAACGAATCATGGGAGCAAGGTTATGCAGAATTCTTGCATCGTAGCCTTGTCCGTCGACGGTTTGGAATGCCCAGACTCCTGTGTTGTCCTTAACCTGCTTGCTTACCTTCCTAAAGTTATCCCAGGTCCAGGCACCTTCTGCAATGAGCTGGTCAGGATTCTTGGCACCGGCCTTGGCAAAGAGGTCCTGGTTGTACAGGATGAAAAATGGTGAAGTGGAGAATGGGATGGCATAGACTCTGCCGCCCTTGCTCCAAAGCTCAAGAGCATCGGCGGAGATATCCTGTGGGTCGTAAGCTTTCATACCCTGGTCAAGGTTGGCCAACAGTCCGGATTCGATGAAAGCAGGAGCCACTGTCTCCAGGATCCAGAAAAGGTCTGGTCCGTTCTGGCTCTGCAGTTCCAGAGAAAGCTTTGTGTTGTATTCACCGAAGGGTATTGACTCAAAGTTTGACTTGATCTCAATTCCCTTTGATTTCGCAAAGTCCTGCACGAATGAATCCAACAATGCAATCTGGTCGGGGTTGCTAGTCCAAGTAGCAATGGTTAGGGAAACCGGGCCACTTGGAGTGCTGGTAGTTTCTTTTGATCCTTGAGAAAAGGCCATCCCTAGGGCAAGGCCGAGAACCAAAAGCATGACGAGAGCGCGTTTGGCCCCCATTAGTCGAACGTTTTTCATAGTTCCTCCTTAAGTTTGATTAATCATTTAATCAGTGTCTTAATCCTATACTAAGGATGATAAGTCGTCAATAAGAATCTTGCACTTTAGGAAACCCTGAACTGCGCACCTATTCTGGATAACATGCAGCTTGTCGGACTGCCACGATAAATTTGGAACAAGAAATGGATTTCTTATATAAGTATGCAAGAGCTTTCTCAGGGTGGAAACTGTCTTACAAAACGAGATAAGGAGCACAGTCATGCAAGACAAGAACACGAAAGAGACAGACAAGAAAGAGGGAACAGAAGAGAAAGTAAAGGCAAAGAAAAGGCTGACACTGGGCAGAGCCCATGTCGCAATGCTCAGTGTCAGTGCAACAGTATTGGTATTCATCCTGGCTTTCAGCTGTTACGGATGCAGCTACCAGCCCATCAGCCCACCTACTCCCGAAGAGGCGGAAGTCACGTTCAAGGGCTTATACAGTTCCACGTGGGAATTGGATACTGCCATGGGGGTGACCTCCCTTACGGAGCTGAATGACATAGCAGTATTGAAATTTGTCATTGCAAGTAAACATACGGAGAACGAATCTGCAAGCACTACCATGTACTTGAAAGATATGCCTCCAGTGCTTGTTGAGCTTGTATATACAGAGGGGTATGGATTCTCCATCGAGTCAGGGGGGCAAACGTTCGCTGTGAAACTACTCTACTCCGCCAGCAAGGACGGGAAGAGTGAAACGCTTACTATGATAGGAAATGAAAGCAATATACACTGCTACTACTTGAAAAAATAAGCTTTTATGGCGATATTGATAGCACGACAGACGAGAATGCCCACAGGCGGTGGACGTACAGTCTGTTCCTAAAGGATATAAGCCATGCGATATACACCACACTACCTGGTTCTCGATGAAGAGCAGTCTGTAGTGACAACACCCTTCCTGCTGGAGATACTCGACTCTGCCTTGATAGAGAATATCCAGATGGGAAACATTCAGGCCGCCTACGGGGTCCTGGATCTGAGCATCAGCCTTGCACAGGCTACAGACAAGAACCCTCTTTCCCCTTTGGAGGGGCAGAAGATTCTCTCCAAGGTCAAGAAGGCCATGGACAGGGGAAACATAGCCAATGCCAAGCAGCAGATGGTGGAGTTTGCCTTGAGGATGTAAGAGACAGGGTCAACGATGATCAGATGACAAAACAGAAAAGCTTCCTTCGTCAAAGAGGGAAGCTTTTTCTTATTTCTGACAATTGGAAAAGTGACACCATACAGGAAGGATCAGGGCGTAAGCACATAAACAGGAAGGTCTCAATCATCCTCTTCCCTATTGGAGGTACGCATCTCATCCACCCAATCCTCTTCCTCAAACACCATGCCTTTCCTTCCTGGGACCTTTCTGGTAGGACCGCTTGCGTACAGAACGCAGTTCTTAGGCCCATAGCAGAAGGTCTCCTGCCTATACTTCCTCTTTCCCGGGTTCCACTGGTCTATGATGATCTCAACTGCCATCTTGCATCCCCAGATGCAGGATGTGCATTTGCTCTCATAGGTTCTCGCAGAGAGCCTTCTCGGCCCTCTCTCACGATAGACAGGGAGGGTGGGAGGAATAGTCTTCCAGGGCGGGAAAGAACTGTCCTTCGGGATTTCTGTCAGGATCTTCAGCTTTGATACCCGATAAAAGTCCACGCTCTCGGTGTGGGGATACTGCACGCTAGAGCAAGAGCCGGAGATGGTCAGACCAACTCTGAACTTGTGCTTCTCCTGTGCCCCTACTCCTATGCCTATGGACAGGTTCTGTTCACTTTTATTATCAGCGACAACCAGGGCATACCCCAAGTAAGAGTGAGCTCCCTCGTCAAAGGAACGAAGCAGCCTAATCCTAGGCTGGATAGAGATGATCACCCCTTCAAACAAAACCTTTTCCACATGCTACCTCCTAAGAGATGTCTTTCCAGGTTCGTACCTGTATAGTACGATACAAGGATAAGTCCTTTCTATGGCTCAAACAATACATCTACACTGTGGTTTAGCAGAAATTGTGTTCTCAATGTGTAAGAAGAGGATAAGCCAGACCTTACACTACCAAACTAAGAACAATTGTTTGTTTTAATTCCATAATGCATTATAATACATGTACTATGGAAACAAAAAAGAACATATCGTTTCTAGAATTCAGAGATTTCTTTTTTCCACTTGGTTGTTTCTCTATCCATCAGGTGAAAATATGGAATGCACAATTTGACAGGAACAATTTAAGCCGATGGGAGAAGCAAGGAAAGATAATCCGATTGCGTCAAGGATATTATACATTCCCAGCCCTAAAGGCAGAAGGCGACGCTCCTTTTTATTTTGCCAACAAACTATATGATCCCTCCTATATAAGCTTAGAATCTGCACTTGCCTTCTATGGAATGATTCCAGAGGGCGTCATCCAAATCACTAGCGTTACCGCCAGGAAGACCAAGAGCTTCCATAATCCCTTTGGAAACTTCATCTACCGCTCGGTAAAGCCTGAATTGATGTTTGGCTACACAAGAGAAAAATCCTCTCATTCCAATAATTGGAGCATGTTGCTCGCAGTGCCAGAGAAAGCCTTACTTGATTTCTTGTACCTGAACCCACAGTACGATTCTACAAAGGATATGCAAGATCTTCGTCTGGATATTGACTTCATGCAGGATGACCTGGATGTTGAGCGACTTGATGAATACGTGATGCAATTCAGGTCCAAAGTTCTGGAAACAAGAGTGTTGCGTCTAAAAGGAGCCTATCTATGATCGATATCAATGCAATCAAGAGTTTTTTCCCACCGAGCATGAGAGAAGACAGTGAATACCAGAAACTCATGCTCAAAGAATATATCCAATGTCAGATATTGGAATATCTTTCAAACTCCAGATACATCACAAAACTCTCTTTCATTGGTGGTACAAATCTCCGACTTGTCAAACATATTGATAGATTCTCGGAAGACCTGAATTTTGATTGTAAGGATATGACAAAAGAAGAGTTCCTTTCGATGACCGATGGAGTCCTCAGACATCTCACCAATGTGGGGTATCAGGTAGAACCCAAAGAAAGGGAACATGAGAAGCTCATAGCGTATCGGAGAAGTTTCCATTTCCCCCAGTTGCTTTTTTCTCTCCATGCAAGCGGATACAGGAATGCCCAATTTCTCATAAAAATCGAAATGCAGGAGCAACAGGTCCCTTACAAGACGGTTCCTGCATTCATACAAAGTTGTGGATTCTATTTCCCTATTCCAGTACCCCCCGACGATATACTGTGCTCCATGAAACTCTCTGCTGTCTTGAATCGTAGTAAAGGTAGGGATTTTTACGATGCAATGTTCCTGCTGAGCCAAACCAAGCCAAACTATGCATTCCTCACGGTCAAGGGCGGCCTTCACAATGGATTGGAATTGAAGGAAGCGTTGAAGGCACGAATAGCTGAGGTTGACCTTGCAAAGAAACAGCAGGATGTGCAACACCTCCTATTCGATAGCCAGAGAAGCAACATGATCCCTAACTTCGGCTCATTCGTACAAACCTACGATTGGACTCCTACACATCTCTGACTAGGGATACTTGCAGGGGCTTGAAAAGAGTTAGATATGGGGAGTAGAGGAAAACCATCAGTATCAGAAAAAAATCGTGCCGTTCTGAAAAACCTAGTGTAAACTACACTAAATGAAGCTGTTCAGGAGGGAATCTATGCTTATTGAATGTTCACGCGCATTATTTCGAGATGTGGGTTTTGCTATACATACACCTGTAGCCGCCTATGCACCCCAATTCTGCTGGGTTGGCACTTTGTTTTACGATGAAGACTACGATACCTGCATGATACTTACCAATAAAGAGACTGGGTTCTGTGTCATCACAAAGTATAGTGTTACTTTTCAGGGCTTTGATACCGATGTAGTACTTACAGCCATGCGAGAAGCCTTTCTCGCCCAAGGATATGAAGCCGATGCAATTGAAGCATATCTGAGTGAGGGTGAGGATGTACGGTTTGTCTCTGGAGTTGAACAGTCCACGTTGAGTCGACTCAATCGCTGGCTAAAGGTGATATATGATGATATTGAAACACCCCTCTCTGAACTTGCTTCCACATTCTCAAACAAGAAAGTTCAGGTCAATGGCAACCGTATCATCCCTGCCGAGGCAATGAAGGACGCGCTGGCAGCAGGAGGGAAAGAAATTCTCAGGACACTGCAAAAGATACTGAACCTGAAGATTGTCTTGCGTCTTACCCCTGAGTTCAAGGTCTACAGGAGCTTTGAGGTGCCTCTGACCACAACGTTCAGAGAACTCCATACAATCATTCAGATAGCCTTCAACTGGGATGATATGCACTTGCATCAATTTAAGGTAGGACCATACAGGATTGGTCCCGTTTCAGAGGAGAAAGACAGTATGTTTCCCTCCTTCTGGGACGAGCAAGAGGAGCTTGATGAGACAGAGTATACCATGGATCATCTGAGTAAGTCCTCCAAGAAGTTTACGTACATCTATGATTTCGGGGACTACTGGGAGCATGTCATCCATATTGGCAAGAGGGGGCTCAGGGAAGAAAATCCTGAGGTCATCTGTACCGGTGGCGAGGGTGACTCTCCCTGGGAAGATTGCGGGGGAGCCTATGGGTATGCACACATGCTTGAGGTTCTTGAGGATCCTGAGGATGAAGAATATGAGGGTTTCAGGGAGTGGACAACCGACACCTTTCCCAGGGAATTCAACAAGGATGGTATCAACAGGTTGCTGAAGGGGTTTCTCTGAAGCTGAAACAAAGGGCTTCGGGTAATCCACGAGGTATCACGCCCCCCCCCTGATCCCTCACTTGCTTGTACAAGAACATTTGAGTACCTTTAGGTTGGTACCGATACACTCTATTTCCTGGTACCAAAAGAAGGGAACCCTATGAATAACGAACAATTAGACCGCATGAAAACAGGAAAAGGCTTTATCGCAGCGTTGGACCAGAGTGGTGGCAGTACCCCCAAAGCACTGTTGCAATATGGAATACCCGAGGACTCCTACTCCAATGATGAAGAAATGTTCGACCTTGTCCATGCAATGCGCACAAGAATCATCACCAGTCCTGATTTTAACGAGAACAATATCCTTGGTGCCATTCTATTTGAGAATACCATGGACCGTAGCATAGAAGGTGTACCGACTTCCGAGTACCTTTGGAAGAACAAGAGAATTGTGCCTTTCCTCAAGGTAGACAAAGGCCTCTCTGACCTCGCTGACGGGGTCAAGCTGATGAAACCCATCCCAGGGCTGCCAACCTTGCTTACGCGTGCGGTCAAACAAGGGATATTTGGCACCAAGATGCGTTCTGTCATCAAGGAAGCCAACCCCAAAGGCATCAGGAAGATCGTGGAGCAGCAGTTTGAAATAGCAAAGATAATTATGAAGGCTGGGTTGGTTCCCATCATCGAACCAGAGGTAGATATCCAGAGCAAGGACAAACAAGAGTCTGAAAAGATACTGAAGGAGGAGCTTTTCAAACAGTTGGCTCTTCTGAAACCAGAAGACAAGGTCATGCTCAAGCTCTCCATACCTACCCTGCCCAACTTCTATGCTGACTTGCAGAAAGAAGAGCATGTGGTACGGGTGGTTGCCCTTTCCGGCGGCTATAGCCGGAATGAGGCCAACAGCCTTCTTGCAAAGAACCATGGCCTTATCGCTAGTTTCTCCAGGGCTCTCGCACAGGATTTGCAGGCCCAGATGAATGACGATGATTTCAACAGGACGATCTTTACGTCCATCAAGGGAATCTATGAGGCTTCCATAACCTAGAGCTGAGATAGTTTGAGAGAAGAGATTGTAGTTGGTAAACTGCGTAGTATAGAGGCTCTATTCTACGCAGTTTTTCTTTTCCCTACGTTCCCTGCCTGTACAGCACAGTCTTCTGGTACTCAGAGGGCAACATCCCATAGTGCTTTCTGAACGCTCTCCTGAAGGTCTGGCTATTGGCATACCCACACAGGGCAGTCACCTCGTTAATTGCCATCTGCTTCTCACTGAACAGGGTTGCGGCCTAAGTGAGGCGATACTCCTCCAGATACTGAGCAAAGGAAGTCTGCATTCTTGTCTGCATGAAGTGGTAGAGAAAGCTCTCCTTCATTGCAAAGTCCTTCGCCATGGAGGAGAGGTTCAGCGAGCACTGGTCATACCGTTCTTGGATGTAGGAGACTATCTTCTGGATGAGGATTTCTTCCTTATCCTGGTTTTCACCCCTAATGCCTTGGGCAAACGCAAGGAAAAACTGCTTGGCTTGAGGATAGGTGGCAAATACGCTTGGGGTTTCCTCATGGTGCATAGCCTGACACAGCTTGATGGCCGTTGCATACAGCACCCTGAGCAGGTTGGCGGTCTCTTCACTTCCCAAACCTCTTGAGACAAAGTTATCCTGTTCCAATATTTTCAGTATCTCCTCAAGGGCCTCTGCCTCACCGCGTAGGACTGCAAAGTAAAGCTTGCGTTCCATATCTATCGAATAGTGGTATCGTTCACGTCTGATGGTAATCTCGGAGAATCTGCGAAGTACTTCCACCTGCTTTTCATTTGAGATGGATTGCAATACCTCACTGCACTCGTTGGTAGCATCGAAGATCTCATTAAGGCTTGCCTTGGAGGAGCTGACAGCCATTGAGGTGGAGGTTGGAGTCACTTGGGAGAACTCCTTCCAGAAAAGGTCAATCTGGGTATCGAGATAGGCAGCATCATGATGCCAGAGCATGATCCAGATGGAGAAGGAAAAATCCATATAGAGGAAATGTTGAGCTGAAAAGGCACGTTGGGCCTGCTTCTGGGCAGCAATTCTGGTAAAGTCTATGTCTTCAAGCCTGTCACTGGTGAGGATGTCATTCACATCATGAATGATGAGGTGGACCATCTGGAAGGCAAAGTTCTGGGAAAGGTCGATGTCCTCCTGCACCAGCTTGAGCATCGCCTGGATCTCACTGGTGTCGGCCATCTTTCCATGGATGAGGCGCCTGAAAAACGTGTCTGTGATGAAGGGGGTCCCTCCTGACATCCTTACCTTGTTACGGTCCTCAGCCACTATCGCCTTGATATGACCCAAAGCCTGTTCATAGGGAAGCAGGCTCTCCCCTTGGCTTGCCAAGCCAAAAAGCTCGACCCAATCCTTACGGTTATGCAGAAGGATGAACAGGGCAAGGACAGCCATGACCAGGAACATCGCGAGACTCAGAACTGTAAGCACAGTCCAAAGGGGACTCATCATTGCCGAAATGTCCTTCAAGGAGAGCAAGGAGAAAAAGCGGAGTCCGCTTACCCCCGATGAAAGGACAGAGAGCACATACTCCTCTCCTCCAACCTCTATCGTATGCTGCCCGTCTTCGAATTCTGTCCCCACGACAAGCTCTTCCTTACCCCAATAGGTGATGAGCTTGCCTGAGCTGTCAGTGATGAAAGAGGTGAGGTTCTCCCCTGTCCTCTGCTCGGCAAGAATGGAGGAGAAGAAGTCACTGTCCAGCAACAGCATAATCTTCCCTGAGTTGGAAGAGGGACTGTTGAGGGGAAAGGTCTGCACAAAAGGGATGACCTTCATTGCCCTGCCGTCGACTAGGGCTGTGGTCTCAGCAAAGAATGAACGGGTAAAGGAAGCTGTCAGGTACTTCGAGCGGAACTGGCGATAGTTCAGGCCTTCAAAAGCAAACAGTGTGGGATACATCTTCTCAGGTTCCAGATAGGCATTGCTTGCTGAGAGCAGGTAGCCGCTGTTCTTGGAGAATATGTAGATTTCGGCAAGCATGCTGTTGATGCTACGGGCAACAGGGAGCGACACCTTCGCATCGATGACGGTCTGGATATCTTCAGAGCCTCCGGCTACCTCACCTTGGTAGATGAACTTGGCAATGTCATTATCGAGCAGCAACAGCTGGGAGAGCTTGAAGGCTTGGTCCAAGGAGAGGTCGGTGGTGGTTTTTGCAAGGCGGAGCATTGCAAAGCTTTGCTCCTGCTTCTCTTCCCTGACAGTCTTCAGCATCCAGCCCTGTGAGAAAAAAAGCACCACAAAACAAATCACAAAGACCAGCAGGAAAAGTACGAAGGTCTTTGAATAGGGCAGATACAAGGTATTTTTTCTCATGGTGGAACTAAGTATACCATGCGCCGATGATGCTCAACAATAAAAGACCGCAATGAAGCGAAGACTCCCTATGCTTCATCCAACCATGCTACAGTGTCCCATATAGCTAGACCCTCATTCTCCTGAAGGGGACCTGGGGTACTTCTCCCTTCAATGACTATCTTCTTCAGGTTTGCCCGCAGTTTCGCTACCAATTCAGGGTGGTCTGCCACAACATTGTGTTTTTCAGAGATATCATTGGCAAGATCATAGAGCTGGAAGCGTGGAAGCAGAGCTTCCTCCCCCGAACCTGGCTGTGGGGGTGACCAACCACCAGAGCCGGGACACATCTCCAGCTTCCAGGACCCACTGCGTATCGACAATGAACCGTCGATGCTCTGATGAACCAATGTGGAGCGAACTTCACCAGCATCAGGATCTTCCCACAAGGGACGATTGCTTACACTGTCTTCAGCAGCAGTAGGGCCTGCCTCGTAGCCAAGATAGTCAGCGAGGGTGGCAAACAGGTCGGATAGACAGACCAGGCGATCACAAACCTTGTTCTGAGCAACTACCTTTGGCCACTGCACCAAGAGAGGCACCCTGTGACCCCCTTCAAAGATATCACTTTTCATCCCCCTGAAATGATAGCTGGGGTTATGCTTCTTTTCTGCAAGCTCAGCAAAGTCAGCCATGGGGGAACAGCCGTTGTCCGAGGTAAAGATGACCAAGGTGTTTTCCAGCAACCCTTCTGCCTCCAATTGTTCTTGCACCCGTCTGAGCACGTCATCACAGTGGAGGACAAAGTCCCCATAGGCATTGGTATGGGACTTGCCCTTGAAAGCGGGATGGGGAAGGATCGGTGTATGGGGAGCAGGGAGGGCGAAGTAGATGAAGAACGGCCTGTCATCCTGCTTGGCAATGCTGGTCAGCACCTTGTCCGTGAGGTGGTCAAGAACCTGCTCATGGACAAAGTCAGGGGCCGTAAGCCCCTCTCTCCAAAACCCCTTGCCCGTTCCCTTGGTGATGTGGTCAGGAACGGCGGTAAACCGGTTGTTCTCAATATAGACATAGGGAGGCATGTCCAACGATCCGCTGATCCCGTAGTAATAGTCGAAGCCACTATCGACCGGGGAGTTCTTGATGGTAGCTGTAAAGTCTATGCCGTCACTATGGGCAAAGTCAGGCTGCTGCACAAAATTGGCAAGCTTAGGGAACTCCATGCCGAGGTGCCATTTGCCGATGGCTTCGGTGCGGTAGCCACAAGAGCTGAGCATGTGGGCTACTGTTGTGCGACCCTGTGGTATCAGGGGGGAAGAGTATCCCCCAAGCACACCCTCTTTCAAGGGTGAGCGCCAGTTGTAGCGTCCTGTCATGATGCTGTAGCGTGAAGGGGTACATACAGCGGAGCTTGCATGGGCATCGGTAAACCGAAGTCCTCCCTTGGCAAGGGAATCAAAGGCAGGAGTCTCAAAAGGACAGTTCCCGTTGTTTGCAGAGACATCCCCATAGCCCAGGTCATCGGCTAGGATGTAGATGATGTTTGGTTTGGTTGGTAGTTGCATGGGAAGCCCCTTTGCCAGATGATGGATAATCAGAACGTTCAAGTGTAGGAAGAATGCCTCAAGGAGACGAAAACTGAACGCAAGAATACATAAGCACTTGAAACAGAAAAATCTTCAAACGAGAAATGGCCACAAGAGGGATTCCCTCTTGTGGCCATCATAGGTCCTAAGTTACTTGTACTGGCGGTTGTAGGCAGTCTGCATGAGGGAAAGGACTGCAGGCATCTGCAACTTGTCAAGATTCTTCACGTATTCGTTCCAAACCTTGTTGTCATTGACGTCCATCGAACCGACCATGAACTTTACAGAACTCTGGCGGATAAAGTTGGCCAGCTCGCGCTTGACTGTGGAGAACTTTTCATTCTCGTCAGAAGTGTACTTGAGCATAGGAACTTCAAGTTCAGGATGCTCACTGCTCTTGTAGAGATTATAGGTCTCGTCAAACAGAACCTTCTCATTGTTCTCAGGCAGGTAGTAGTCAGGATTTGCTGGGGTGGAAGGCTCCTTAGCCAGACCATTCATCAAGGAAGGGGTCATGGCAGAGGCATAGACCTGGATCCACGTGTCGTTCTGAGGATCCTTGTCATTCCACAAGGTCAGCTGCTCCCAGACAGCAGCCTTACCATCGAGGCCTATCTGACCGGGTTTTGCCCAATCCCAGGCTTCGCCCTGGAAACCGTTACGCTGCAACAGGGTGCCTTCGGCGCTGTACATGAAGTCAAAGTAGCGCATGATGGCATCAGCATATTCAGTTTCTGATGAAAGGACTAGCTGGCCAATCCCAGGATTCTGGAAGAATGCAACAGACTCCTGCACACCCTTAGGCCCCTTCAGCGGTGCAATTGCTGCAAAGTTGTTGAAACGGTCACCACCGATGGTGGTAAACTGGCCTCTCCAGCCACCCGCTACAAAACCGACAGTGCTCTGGGCAGAACTTTCTACCAGCTGGGTAAGCTGACTGGAATCCTGGGTAAAGGAACCGTTGTAGATCAAGCCCTCCTTGTAGAGTCTATTGATGTACGCAAGACCTTCACGGTAGGCATCCTTGTTCATTGCAGTGTCGACCTTCTTGCCATCCATGATATACCCGACGTTATCGTTCGCATTTGCATTGATATTGGTGTCGAGGTCACAGTAGATGAAGGAGTTGAGCACAAAGCGCTCCACTTGGTCAGACCATCCGATGATGGATCCAGCAAGGGGGATTTCGTCATTCTTCCCGTTCTTATTGGGATCCTGTTCCTTGATGGCCTTCAGTGTGTTGTAGAACTCATCGGTTGTGGTAGGAACTGCAAGGCCCAGGCTCTTGAGAAAGGGAGTGTAGACAAACAGCTTTGCCTGGTTGGAACAGTGGTAACACCCTTCAAGCCTTGGCATGGAGTAGATGTTGCCATCGATGTTGGTCATGTAGCCGACTCCACCGGGGAACTCAGTGAAGGCCTTCATCAGGTTGGGCATCCACTCTTGGGAATAGTACTTGTTCATGGGCATGAACAGTCCTTCCTGAGCACCATAGGTGGTCTCCAGCTCATTGTTGATGGCGAAGCCAAGGAATGCATCTGGGTAGTCGCCGCTGGCAAGTACCAGAGCAAGCTTCTCAGTCGCTGCCTGTTCGGGGATCATGATGTAGTTCACCTTGATGCCTGTCTTCTCTTCCATATACTTGGTAAAGCGGTTGGTATTGTAGTCCTCAACACAGGGAGGCTGGGCAACCATGATATCCACGGTGATGGGAGTCTTTACGATTGGGAAAGTACCATTAGGAGTGTAGACTACCTCTGTAGCTTCTGCAGCACCTTTAGAACCTTGGGCAACGAGTGTCGCTGGTAGCAAGAGTGCTAACAGGACTAGGACAACGAGAGTTTTTTTCATATGTTCCTCCATTTTTTCTGATGACCTAAAGGTCAACCTTTCACAGAACCTATCATGACCCCTTTCACAAAGAACTTCTGGACAAAGGGGTATAATACCAATAAGGGTAGGCTAGCCACAACAATGAGGGCATACCTGATTGTCTCAGACAAACCCTGGGCACGTATGGCCGCACTTACATCCATGGTCATCGACGGGGTGTTCTTGTTGATGATGAGGATGTTACGCAAGACTATCTGCAAAGGATAGAGGGCCTGGTTCTGCAGATAGAGCAATGCGTCAAAATACTTGTTCCACTGCCCTACTGCATAGAACAGGCCAAGGACTGCGATGATGGCCCCTGAGAGCGGAAACACAAATGAGAAGAGAAAGCGGATGTCCGAGCAGCCGTCTATCATGGCTGCCTCGTACAGCTCGTCACTGATGTTGTCCTGCAGGAAGGTCCTTGCAATGATGACGTTCCATACCGTTATGGCATTGGGCAGGATGATGGCCCACCTGGTGTCATACATGCCAAGGTTACGAACTGTCAGATACAAGGGAATGATCCCTCCGGTGAAGAGCATAGTGAAAAGGATGATCCTGGTCACCACATTACGGCCATAGAACTCCTTTCGTGACAGCGGATAGGCAAGCAGCATGGTAAGCAACACGCTGACCACCGTCCCAGATGCCATATATATGAGGGAGTTCATGTATCCAAGGCCTATCAGCTTGTTGGTGAATACCGCCTTGTAGCTGATAAGGTCAAAGTCAACAGGAAACAGCCATACCTTATGGGACATGACAGCCTGAGGGGCGCTGAGCGAACTGGAGATGATATACAAAAGAGGATACGCCACCAGTATCAGGCTGATGAAAAGGAACGTATTGTTTAGGATGGTAAATATTCGGTCTGACAGCATCTCTTTGACTTTATGTCTCACCACAGGCCCCCTTCTTTGTTGTACACCTTGGAAAGGCGGTTGAACGTCAAGATTAGGATGATGTTGATCACTGAGTTGATCATGTCTATGGCAGTGGAGTAGCTGAAGTCACTGTTGATGAGACCCATCTTATAGACATAGGTCGACATGATCTCAGCGGCTTCCAGGTTGAGAGGGTTTTGCATGAGGAAGGCTTTCTCAAAGCCCAGGCTCATGACAAAGCCCATGTTCATGATAAGCATGATGACAATGGTGTTACTGATACAGGGCAGGTCGACGTACCATATCTTCTGGAACTTGTTCACCCCGTCGACCTTGGCTGCCTCATACAGTTCAGGACTGATACCGGTAAGGGCCGCCAGGTATATGATGGCGTTATAGCCGGTGTTCTTCCAAATCGCAGACCATACATAAATATGCTTGAAAAGGTATGCTTCCCCCATGTAGTTGACAGACTCCTTGCCCATCAGGGTGCGTATGTTGTTGAAAAAACCGAGGGCAGGATCGAGGAACTGCATCAGTATTGCTACCAATACTACAGTGGATATGAAGTATGGTGCGTAGGTAATCATCTGCACACTCTTCTTCCATCCCTTTGAGCGCGTCTCATTGAGGGCAAGAGCCAAGATTACCGCCAGGGGTATGGAAGCTACCAAGGAGTACATGCTCAACAGGAAGGTGTTGTACATGATCCTCATCGAGGAGGGGTTCTTAAAGAACTTGGCAAACTGGTAGAAGCCTACCCAAGGGCTGTCCCATATGCCTTTCGATACCCGGTACCTCTTAAAGGCAAGGAGCACCCCATACATGGGTACATACTTAAAGAGGATAAAGTAGAGCATTGGTAGTGCTACTATTAGGTAGAACTGCCAATGCTTGCTCATCTTCTGCAGCACTGTGGCTTGTTTGTTCTGGTTCAGGAGCCTAGGTTCAACTGTATTCATGCCCAAAGTGTTGCATGGAAGTCCAAATCGCATAAGGGTAAGAATTCCAAGGGACAGTAAGCTTACGTTCGTGATAGGCGTCATTTTTTTAAAATTAGGTCGAACTTTCAAAATACTACGCCTACCCTTACCCCTAATCGAAATTATTACCCTGTTTTCAGCACAACAGAGGTTGTATGATTTATCAAGGTTGCTAAAGTCTGAAGGAAAAACCTAAGCACCAGGAACAAACAGCAAGAAATACCAAATCAAGAAACCTATAAGAAAATAGAAAGGACTGTTTCCCATGAACAAGAAAGTAGAAGATTGGCAAGAACTCAAGTTTGGCATGTTTATCCATTTCGGACTGTACTCCCTTGCAGCGGGGGTATGGAAAGGAAAGAAGATTACCCGAGGGTACTCAGAGCAGATACTTTCCCATGGCTATCTGCCTCAGGGGGACTATGAGAAGCTTACACAAGAGTTCACCCTAGAGGATTTTGATGCAAAGGCCATAGTAAAGCTCGCCAAACAAGCTGGGATGTACTACCTGGTGGTCAGTACCAAACACCATGACGGATTCTGCCTCTTCGATACGGCAACCACTGACTACAAGAGCACCAACGCTGCTTGCAAGAAAGATATCATCAGGGAGCTCAGTGATGCCTGTAGGGACCAGGGACTGGCCTTTGGCATCTACTATTCCTGGATAGACTGGCACTTTCCCCAGGCACTTCCTATAAGCGCACACAACAGCGATACCATTCCAAAAGAACACCAAACATACAATATTGCCCAGCTCACTGAGCTTCTGAGTAACTATGGAGCCATCTGTGAACTCTGGATGGATATGGGTGCCCCCACCAAGGGGCAGTCTGAAGAGGTATATGCTCTAGTACAGAAGCTACAGAGCCAGTGCATGGTAAATGGAAGAATCTGGAATGACTGTGGCGACTTCCTTACCATGGAAGACAACAAGCTTCCAACGGTTACCCTTGATGTCCCTTGGCAAACCCCTGCTTCCATCTACCATGAGACTTGGGGCTATAGGGAGTGGCAACAGAGGGGCGACAAGCAAGAGAAGATACAAGAACTCTCAGATACAGCAAGAAAGGTAGTTGCCGAAGGTGGCAACTACCTGCTTAACATTGGCCTTATGGGTGATGGTTCTGTCCAGCCCTTTGAACAAGAGGTTCTCCAAGGCATGGGAAGGAGCTTGGAGCAGAAACCTCTTGCGAGAAGGGCCAAGACAGAACTAGAGAGAAAAGAGGCACTACCACTGCCCACCAAACTGAACAAGAGAATCCAGGTCCTCCCTGCAGGATCACCTTCCTACAGGTATACCGGAGCGGAGTATTACTCCTACCACCCTATTCCCACTTCCCTGACGTGGACAGTTGAAGTGCCAGAAGAAAAGGGAGAGGAAGAAGGGAGAACGTATGAAATACGGTGGTATACAGAAAAGCCTCTTGCTGAGGAGTTGAAACTCTGTTTTGGTATGGGTGATGAGCATTTCTGCTTCTCGCTTCAGCGGGAGAGGAATGAGGATGTCATCCTTAGTGGTGTGAAGCTTGCTAGTGGGTTGCATACGATAACCCTGCATACGGTGGGTGATGCGCTCAAGCGTCCAGAACTGAAGAATATGGATATTACACTGAAATTAGTATGAATACATCTAAGGAGAGAAACCTATGAAGATTGAAATTTGTCTTGAGTCGATAGAGAGTGTCATTGCCGCTGAAAAAGGAGGGGCAGACCGTGTGGAGTTCTGCGCCGACCTGTTTGAGGGTGGCACCACCCCTTCCCTTGGGGCCTTCAAGGTTGCAAGGGCCAATAGCACGATCAAAATGAGTGTCATGATACGCCCCCGTGGGGGGGACTTCTGCTACTCAGATCTTGAGTTTGCAGCCATGAAGGAAGATATCAGGCAGTTCAGGGAAGCCGGAGCAGACTGTGTCGTGTTCGGCATCCTCAAGGCTGACGGGGAGATTGATATACAGCGGAACAGGGAGCTCGTCGAGCTTGCCCGTCCCATGCAGGTGACGTTCCACCGCGCCTTCGACATGACACCCAATGCAGAGGCTTCACTTGAAACCCTGATCGGTCTTGGTGTGGACCGACTGCTTACCAGCGGCCTTGAGGCTACGGTGATCGAGGGTATGGAAGTGCTTGCCGCCCTGGTAAGGCAGGCTGGGGACCGGATCATTGTGATGCCGGGCTGCGGCATCACCGAGCGCAACTTCGCCATCCTGGACAGCAAGGTGGGGGCCAAGGAGTACCATGTGTTCCTTCCCGGCACCACCGAGTCGAAGATGACCTACCGCCCCGACCACATCTATATGGGTGGGACTCTCAGGCAGGCCGAGTTCGCAATAAGCCATACGGACCTGGCCCGGGTACATACGGTCATAGGCATAGGAGCCTCACTGTGAAAAAAAGAATATTTGTAGGGGGGCTCCACCATGAGAGTGACACCTTCAATCCCATCATCACCGGCAGAGATGACATCTGGGTCACCAGGGGTCAGGACCTGCTGGACAAGAAGGGCCGCGACGGTGCAAGCGGCATCATCGCCACCCTTACCTGTGCAGGGTATGAGGTCATCCCCTCACTCATCGCAAGATCTGTGCCCAATGGGGTGTGGGACAGGGCCTACTATCTGGAGCTGAAGGAAGAGCTGCTTACAGATCTGAAGAATGCTGGGGCTATCGACGGCATAAGCCTGTCGCTGCATGGCTCGATGCGGGTCGAGGGTATTGGGGAGGCCGAGCAGGATCTGCTTGCATCGATCAGGGAGATCCATCCCAAGCTTCCCCTCATCACGAGCCTGGACATGCATGCCACCCTCACCAGGAGGATGTTCGACGCCCTCGATGGTATGGTGGGCTACAAGTGTGCACCCCACACCGATACCTATGAGACCGGCATCCATGCCGCCCTCATGATGATACGCTCTCTTGAGGAGGGTTTCCTGCCGACGAGCAGTGCTTGCCGCATCCCCATGCTGGTTGCAGGCGAGCAGAGCGAGACCTCGGTCGAGCCTATGATCAGCCTGATCAAGGAATTGAGGAAAATGGAAGGGCGTGAACATGTGCTGGCCTGCTCGTACCTGCTGGGCTTTCCTTGGGCAGACGGTGAAGAGAACGGGGTGCATGCTGTGGTGACCACAGATGGGGACCGCAATCTAGCTGACAGGCTGAGCAGGGAACTTGCCCAGACCTTCTGGGACAAGCGCAAGGCTTTCGCCTTCTACAATGAGACGCGGATGCCCGACGATGCCCTGGAGGCTGCGAAGGCTTCCCTACAGGAGCATGTGTACCCTGTGGTGATCAGCGACAGCGGGGACAACCCTACAGCCGGGTCGAGCCAGGATGTGACGAACTTCCTCGCACTTGTTCTCAAGGACAAGGTCCTCTCCAACCTCACTCCCCCGTTGGTGTACCAGGGCTTCTATGACCCTGAGGTTGTGAATCTGGCCAAGACAGCCGGTGTGGGCAACACGATAGAGACCACCCTAGGGGCCAAGTTCGATACGCAGAAGAGCAACCCTATAGCCATCAGGGCGGAGGTGAAGGCCATAACAGAGAAGTGGGAGAGTGCATACTACAGCGACCTTGTCCTGCTTGATGTGCAGGGTGTTGATGTGGTGGTCACGAGCAAGCATGTGGGCTGCTATGACCCTGAGATGATGCGCTCCCTTGGGGTGAGGCCTGAGGAAAGGAAGGTCATCGTGGTGAAGCTCGGGTATCTGGAACCAGAGATACGCGCCCTTGCAAAACGCTCGATGATGGCCCTGACAACCGGTTCCACCGACGAGCTGTTTGGGAGGTTGCCGTACAAGAGGCTCAAGAGGCCGATCTATCCCTTGGATGGGGACTTTGAGGCGGAATTGGTGGTGCTGTAGGCTTCTGGGAGAGAGCGAAAAAAATGGCTTTACGTGCTAGCAACACCAAGGGGGAACCTGATGACAGGTTCCCCCTTGGTGTGTGCAATATTCATAGAAAATTTGTAACTACTCAGGTGGGTGAGCATCGTTCTCTCACTTGAGTCCTTTTCTTCCTTTTCCTCCAAGATTCCAGACCACTTTTTCACCAGTCCTTTCTCACAAAAACCTCTTGATTTTAACCTCTTAAATCCGCTATAAATCCTTACTATATATTGTTTTCTTGTTGCAATTCTACCCCATTTATGATACACTAATTCTATAG
>JAEINL010000011.1 GCA_016342655.1 Sphaerochaeta sp.
ATTGCTTCACCTCTTGTAATGCCAGTCTAAACCCTCTTTAAGAGCTTGTCAATAACCCATTAAACCTATCTACACCCCAATTCCTTCCAATAATTCACCTTTTTCCAGTTGCCCATAGTCACGCTTAGCAGTACCTTTTTATCGATAGACCAAGCTTGACGAATGATTGAAAACAACGTATGAATAGATACACATATATTATTGAGGTACCATGCTAGAATTCCATACACCGTCCGAAGAGGACAGAAACCTATTTCCGACAACGAGCAACTATCTTGCTTATGAATATTACTACTCCTATGCAGTAATCTGGGGAGATTCCATCGGCCTTACCATCTGCAAGACCGATACTGCTTTCTATTTACACCTAGCAGTTGATGACGTATTCCTCCTTCCCATCACCGATGACCTGCCCAAGGCAATGGCCGAACTGGAACAGCACTGCAAGGAGAGCGGACAGCGCTTCCAGCTGGAATGTGTCCCCACCGAACAAGCCCAAGAGCTTACACAGCTTGGATACACCTCCGAACATGTCCGTGATCTTGATGACTACCTCTACGAGAGTCAGAAGCTCATCAAGCTCAGCGGCAAGAAGCTGCAAAGCAAACGCAACCATATCTCCCAATTTGAACGCAAGTACACCTACTCGGTACGCCCCTTACGGACAGTTGAAGAGAGAGACGAGTGCTACAGGATGGCATCAACGACCTGGTTGGAAAACCAAGACGAGATAAGTGATGAGATCAAGGCCGAACTCGGGGCGTTGAGACGCACCTTTGACAACTGGGACAACCTAGGCTTTGTGGGTATTCTCATCTGCGTCGACCACCATCTTTCAGCATTTACTGTAGGGGAAGTCATCGACGAAAAGCTTGCCATCGTCCACTTTGAAAAAGGTGACACCTCCTTTACTGGAATCTACGCAGTCATCAACCAGCTCTTCTGCTCGATGTACCTCTCTGACGTGCAGTACATCAACCGGCAGGAAGATGCAGGGATCCCAGGCCTGAGAAAGGCTAAGCTCTCCTACAAACCCGACCTTATGGTCGAGAAGTACCGCATAACGAGGCAGTGATGAAGATAGAACGGGCTACAGCGAAAGACCTCGACGAACTGAAGATGCTCTGGTCGATAGTGTTCCAGGAGGACCCTATGTTCCTTGAACGCTTCTTCTCACAGCGTTTCCAGCCCGAGCACGTATTCGTCGCCCGTAAGGAGGGAGAGATAGTCAGCGCCCTTCATGCTCTTCCCTCATCCTACATCCAAGGCAACACCGAAAAGAGGTGTGCCTTCATTGTAGGAGCCGCCACCTATGCCAGTCATCGCAAACAAGGCATCATGGGCGAACTGCTTGCCTATACCAAGGCAAGTACCCCCTATCCAATCACCCTGTTCCCTGCTGTCAGGCCCTTCTATGAGGCAAACGCCTACATAACCACCTCAAGCATGGAGGAGTACTGGATTACCCAAAAAGAAGAAGAAGAAGAAAAAGAACAACAAAACCAGAGCTCCCGGTTTTCTGGGGAAAAGCCCCTCTCTGCCGCTGCCCTCGATAGGATCTATCGGGAGGCAACCAAAGAGAAGGGGGCCTTACTGCGTGATGAACTGGGTTGGAACTTCCTTATTGACGGCTATGAGCTCACATCAGTCCAGGATGCCTATGCCTTCATCAAGGAGGGCATAGCAGTGGAGGCGATGGCTGTCAGCGAAGAAGCGGCAAGAGAGCTTCTCTCTCTGCTGAAGAGCAAACAGACAGCAAAGCTACGGGTCATTCCGAACTCACCGTTTGCATCCCTGCTCCAAGGTCCCTATGTCCAGATTCCCATGGGAATGAGCACAGATGAATCCATGCGCGGGGTCTATATAGCAGAACAGTACTGAGTGGTTGTTTGATCGAAAAGACACACTATACCTAGACAGAGACGAGGGCCCCTGTATTCGGACCCTCGTCTCTGTGTTGATTATTTGTTCAATCTATTCTTCAGTCTCAGCAAACAATACTGCTGCTTCTGTTGCTGGACTTCCCTTGCAATAGGAGCTCTTCTGACTTTATTCCACCGAAAAGGATACTGGCAAGGACCAACTTTGATCTTGGCTATCAGAGACAGTCAGTTCAAACTCTATCACACTACCAGAAGGAGCAGCATCATCGATGACAAACCGAAAGGTATTGTAGCCTCCCCGTATTGCCAGCAGACCAGTTGTGGCAAATCTACTGTTATTTGTTGCATACCTGCCAGAGGAAAGAGATCCTAGGATCAAGCTGTCCACCAACATTGTGACATAGGGACTATCACTGTGCAGTGTCGCCTCCAACCCCTTCAGGTCGATAGTACCTGTATTCTGCATGAGAAACCCCACCCCAAGCTGTGTCCGCTTGGGCAGAGCACCGGAAGGATAATACAGAGGTGCTACTTCGGGGATTTTCAGACTCTTCCAAAGAGGCTCAAATAGGGCACCTTTCCCTTCAACAGTATAGGTCTCCCTATCGGTAAGCAAGGTATTTGTCCCCCTGTCATACCAACCGACAAAGACAGCCGAAGAATCACTGGTGGAGGGGGTGGGAACCACCACCTCTTCTCCCACCTCTACATCTTCATAGAGGGTATCCCTTGTCTCGCCTACAAACCTGACCCCTGTACTCCAAATGGCATAGAGGGTCTGGTTAGTGTAGGGCATCTGTATGGTCTCACCAGCGGTGTAGGTCAGATCGTCGGGTGTAAGCCCCCAACCTTTGAGGAGCCCTACCTGGCTACTGTTTGTCCGCAGTTGGGTATAATCAGGGAGGGTTACCTCTGAAAGAGGAGCCCTTTGTATCTGCTGACGATAGCGGTAGGGGAAGTTCTCTCCCTGGGATGAGAAGTCGAGGGTAAGCAGAGGGTTATAAGAATCACTTCTCTGATGCAGCCAGGTGGCATACTCGCCTTTCTTAGGCTCGCTCTCTGCCATGATGCGACCAAGAAGGAGGTTGCTCTCTTCACCCTTCATCCTGAAGGTCTTGAGCTTCTCATACCTTGCATAGGCCTCCCAGTAGGCAGCAAGGTCCCCTTTTTCCCTGGCTTCAAGCATATCAGTGCGAGCCTGTTGGGCATCACGAGCGATACCATCATCAAGCTTATCGTAAGCACTTTTAATACTCTGTAGGCTTTGGCTCTGATAATCCAAGGCCTCCACTTCCCTAAAGAGTCTCTCTGCATTGGGCTCTGCTACCAATAAGGCTGCACTCACACAAAGCAAAAAGCACAGGGGGAATACTGTTTTACGTCTACTCATCGTCCTTCTCCTTATCTTTGCATATATGTTTCATATACTAAAAAAACCTGAAATCGGCAAGTTTCTTCCCTTTTCACGCTACCTTCACTGACCATCAGATACGGTTATCGTATTTCTGGTAAAGCTAAGAATCTTCTCATCACGCAGGAGAGCCAAGGTCCTACTGAGGGAGGTCCTTTCCACTCCAAGACGGTAGGCCAACTCCTTCTTGGTAATCCTCAATCTGATAATCTGACTGCCTTGCGTACGTGCCTCCTCACGGAGGTACGTAAGCAAGTTCTCCCTGAGAGTCTTGGAAGTCAGGTTGGTAAGGGATGTAGAGAGGGAGTAAGCCTTGTCTGATACAATCTGCAGGAGATTTTCCGTAAAGAGGCTGTGCTCCTTGCTGAGGGCCAGCACCAGAGCCTTGCTCAGGTGCAGGACCTCTGCAGACCCCTCTGAGACAACAGTCAGGGGAAACCTGTTGGAAGTGCCGAACAGCAAGGTTGCCCCATAGGTGTCACCCGCAGTCAGGACCTGGGCTTTGAAGAGGCTACCAGTCTCATCAAGGCTCTGCAACGACACACTCCCTTCCAAGAGAATATCCAAGCTAGTGCAACTCTCCCCAGACAAATAGATGACCTGGTCTCTTGTATAGCTTCTTATGCTATAGGGTTGCTTACCGAACAGGCGTTCAAGCTCTGAGGGAGAAAAAGAAGAGAACAGGGGAAGTTCTGTGAGGCGCTGATAATCATTAGCCTGCATATACACTCCAAAGTGTTACATAGGTAACTCTCTAACAATCTATGGGAGAGTATACTACAATAAAGGCAGACATAGGAGGCCATATATGATAGAAAAAAGTATTCCCTTCACTATACCCAAAATGAAGGTCATAGAACAACTTGTCGGAAATGACGAGGTCATGATAAATCATATCGCCCTGGGAAAAGGGGATGTGGTTCCTATCCACTATAGTGACTCAAATGTCTATCTCATCGTTGTACAGGGAACCATAACCTTCATATTCGACGAACAGGAGGCTCACCACCACAAGAGTGGCTCAATTGTTCAGGTTCCCTTCCACACCAAGATGGACATACGCAACACTCATGACGAACTGGGTGAGTTCTTCATCATCAAAGCCCCACATCCTCGCAAATACAAGGAATCACTAAAGTGAAAAAAGTGGTACAACGAAGTATACAGATTCTCTTTCTAGCACTTTTTGTAGTGCTGGCTGTAGTGGGAAAGATCCAGATATGGATGGGGATCTTTGTCCTATCGGCGTTGGCATCCCTGGTCTTCTCCAGGTTCTACTGTGGCTGGCTCTGTCCGATCAATACCGTCCTGAAGCCGGTTACCTGGGCGAAGAATACCCTGCACATCAAGAGTTTCAAGGTACCCAATTCCCTGAAAAAACCCTGGGTAAGAGTTTTTATGCTCCTCCTCTTCCTTGGAGTTCTTGGCTTTACCATCAAGACAGGAAAGAAACTCCCTGTACTGCCTATTTCTGTGGCTTTGGGTTTCACGCTGACCCTTTTCTTTCCTGAAGAGCTCTGGCACCGATACCTCTGTCCCTATGGGACAATACTGTCCCTACCCAGTCGCAAGGCAGCCTTCAGGATGAAGATTGACCAAAGCACGTGCATCAGCTGTGGCAAGTGCATGAAAGTCTGTCCTTCGGTAGCAATAACCAAGGAAGGGAAAAAGTACACCATCACCAAGAACGATTGTCTGGTATGCCGCTCTTGCGCTGAGGCCTGCCCTGTTGACGCCATCACCTATCACAAGTAAGGCAGCAAGACATGGGTGAAGACACAATGAAAGGTATCAATACCCCAGGGCAAGCCCTGGAAAGAGGAGGCGTTGCCTCCTTTTCCGAGCCAAGGGGCTCACGTATCTCACCTTGCTTTCCCGGCACTCGCTCGGTAATGAGGACAGACCAAGAAGAGGGAGCTCTATCTTCAATAGACACTCCCTCTTTCTTATTTCAAAACCCTCTGTGTGTGCTTACAGACCTGCCTGATTGTAACGATTTGCCAGAAAAAGCTGGCAAGCATGTGCAACTGGTCTACGTACTGTTAGCCTCTCTTCTCTTTCTTGAAGCAGAGGAACCAGGTAACGCAATACTGAGCTGACAGCCTAGGGGGTTACCTCTAAGAATAGGTTTCTAGAGGTGTGCATAGCGTGTTTCTCCATGTTTTTCCTCACCCCCTTGTACCTTTCCAATTGTACTTACCTTCCTTTTATAGTATTTTGTCATAAGAAGTACTCGTGTTATTGATGCTTCGGGAATGTAGCACATGAAAGGAAATAAGGTAGGAGCACCATAAAAAAGACAGAAAGAACAGTACGCCGCTTTGTCGTGGGGATTGTCATCATAAGCATAACAATGCTGGGCATCCTTAGTTTTAATATGACCTTGAAGGACAAGGCAAAAGAGAGCAGTCGTCTCGTTTCACAGACTCATGATATATTGTATGAGTCTGCCTTATTAAAAATTTCCTACCATAATATTCTGCTACATCAAAAGGACTATCTGCTTACAGGAAATGAGGATGATCGATACAGTATCAATTCCTACATAGACTCTTTTGTACAACACTATAGTAAGCTCTCCCACCTGACCAAGGGGAACGAGGCACAACAAGAAAAGCTTCAGGAGCTCATGCAGATATTTCTCAGTATGTACAACAAGAATATCGAGCCGATGCTTCAAATGCGTGTCTTGATGGAAACCTCCCCCGAAGAATTTATCAAAGGATTCCAGTTTACCGAGACGTTCCATCTATCAGAGGCCTATACCTCTGAGCAGCTCGCCATACTCGATAGTATAGAGCAGAGCGCCCAGCAGGAGCTTGCAGAACAACAAAATAGTATGAACCGATGGTATTACTATGACACTGTGCTTACCATCGCAGGGCCAATAATTGTCCTTCTGGTAACCTTCCTTACAGGGCTATTGGCTATGCTTAGGATTTCCTCCTACCGAAAGGAGCAGGAAGCTTACCAAAAACAACTCAAACATAGTCGGGACCAGTACAGCGATGTCATTGAAGGAGCCAATGTAGGTACCTGGATATGGCATGTGCAGGAAGAAACCATTTCTGTCAACGAAAAGTGGGCTGGGATGCTTGGGTATACCCTTGCAGAACTCCAGCCCATCTCGTTCAAGACCTGGGACGAAAACGTCCATCCCGATGACTATGCCCTATCACAGCAGATGATACAGGATATCATTTCCAGCACTAGGAAGTCCTATAGCTTTGATGTACGAATGAGGTGCAAGGATGGCTCTTGGACCTGGATTCATGACCAAGGGAAAGTCATCTCCTGGGATGATGAGGGCAAACCGTTGCTGATGACAGGCACCCATACCAACATCAACAAACGAAAGGAAGCACAATTTGCCCTGGAAAAGAGTGAAGCCGATAGCCGTCGCCTCATTGAGTCCATGATCCAAGGCCATGCACACTGTGAGATTATCCTCGATGAGAGGGGCAAACCCTATGATGTTAGCTTCATAAAAGCCAACCCGAGCTTTGAGCACTACATGGAAGTTCCTAGAGGATACCTCGTCGGCAAGACTCTGCGTTCTGTCATGCCCGAGGTGGAAGACTACTGGATAGATCGTAACTGTGAGGTTGCCCTAACAGGAAAACCCACCTCCTTTGAGGGCTACAACAAGGTATTGGACAAGTATTTCTTAGCATCAACCTACTGCCCCAACCCAAACCAGTTCGCTATCATCATGGACGATATCACCGAGCGAAAGCTCTTGGAACAGCAGGTGTACTATGAGAAGGAACTTTTTGAGACCACCCTGCTCTCCGTTGGTGATGGTGTCATCTCTACAGATGCTGAGGCAAAGGTCCTTTTCATGAACCAGGTTGCCGAACAGCTTACCGGTTGGAGGGCTGATGAGGCCAAGGGCCGTCCCTTTACTGAGATATTTAAGACTGTCTGTGGTACGAAACGGGAGAAATATCCAGACCCCGTTTCCAGAGCCTTGGAACAAAAATGTACGATCAAATTGTTTGACGACACTATCCTCATCGCCCGTGATGGAGTGGAGCGCTACATTGACGACAGCGCCTCACCCATCATGGATAGGGATAAGACTATCAGAGGGGTGGTACTGGTATTCAGGGACAGTACGGAGAAAAGGGAAGAGAAAGATAAGATTCTGCAACTTAGCTACCGCGACTCCCTCACCGGGCTCTATAACCGACGCTACTACGAACAGATCAAGCAGACCATCAATACCGAACCCTACTACCCCCTTTCCATGGTTCTTGGGGATGTGAATGGTCTGAAACTGACCAATGATGCCTTCGGACACGATGCGGGGGACCAGTTGCTGAAGAAGGTCGCCGCAGTATTTCGCAAGACCTGCAGGGAAGGGGACATCATCACCAGAATCGGAGGAGACGAATTCATACTCCTGCTTCCCAGAACAGATGCCCTCAACGCCAAGATTATCGTTGACCGAATCAATGAGGCCCTTTTGACAGAAGAGATACGGGGCCTTAAGGTCTCAGTCTCCTTTGGCTATTCAGTGAAAGAAGGAGAGCCTATTTCCCTTGAGGAAACCTTCAAAATTGCCGAAGATGGCATGTACAGAGAAAAGCTTTCCAAAAGCGCAGACTTCAAGAAACATGCCATCGACACGCTCTTGGTAAAGCAGTTTGAAATGAACCAATGGGAAAGGGAACATAGCATCAAGGTCGGGCAACTCTGCAAGAGTTTCGCCGAGGTGATGGGATTCTCCAAGGAAGAGGTCTGGCAAATCGAACGGGGAGCAAGCCTGCATGACCTGGGAAAGATTGCCATAGACGAGAGCATCCTCTCCCAAAGGGAAGACCTGACGCAATCACAAGGGTTGGAACTGAAACGCCACCCAGAAATTGGATATACGATACTCCGTTCAGTAGGAGAGTACGCTTCCTTTGCAGAGTATGTGCTCTACCACCATGAAAAGTGGGATGGGACTGGCTACCCACAAAAGCTAAAGGGTGAGGCCATCCCGCAACCTGCCAGGATGATCGCTATTGTTGATTCCTATGTTGCTATGACCAGCAACAGGGCATACAAGCGAAAGCTCAGTCCCGAAGAGGCGATCGAAGAGCTCTATGCCTGCAGTGGCACACAGTTTGACCCCGAGCTTGTCCCTATCTTTGTGACCAAGGTGCTCTCCACAAAAAGACAAGACTAATCGTATACTGGCAACCAGAAAAAAACTGCAAAGAGGGAAAATGGCGAACATCTCACAAGTTGGTGAACAGTGTTTTGGATGCACAGCGTGCGAACACATATGCCCTGTCTCATGCATACGCATGGGTCAGGACACAAAAGGCTTCCTATATCCTACTGTTGACGAAAAACAATGCATTGACTGCGGCTTATGCCTACAGGTATGTCCTTATGTCTCTGATAGCACCTTGGACTCTGACTTGTTTCCCGAGACCACAGTCTATGCTGCTAAGCACCCCGATGATGCAACTAGGATGCAAAGTGCCTCTGGAGGAGCTTTTACAGCTATCTCGGACTATATATTGGAGCACCAAGGGGTGGTATACGGCGTGGGATATGATGAGGAACTGACTGCCTGTCATATGAGGGCAACTTCTACCGGACAACGTGATTTTCTTCGCGGTTCCAAGTACGTGCAAAGCAACCTCGGCGATACCTACAAAGCTGTTGAACAGGACTTGCAGAATTCACTTCGTGTCCTCTTTACTGGCACACCATGCCAAGTTGCAGGACTTCGGAACTACCTGCAAAAGGACTATGAAAACTTGTTGCTGGTCGATCTTATCTGCCATGGGGTGCCTTCCCAGAAAGTATTCAAGGATTACCTGTCCCAGATGGAACAACAAGAAGGCTGTCCCGTAACCGATTGTACGTTCAGGGACAAGGGCAAAGGGTGGAAGAATCTTGTGATGCGTCTTGATTTCCAATCAGGTACCAAAAAGATCGATGCTTCCGATTCAACCTTCTACTCCCTATTTATCAATGGCACAATACTACGTCCTAGCTGTTATGAGTGTAAGTTTACAAATTTTAACCGCCCAGGTGATATCACCATAGGGGATTTTTGGGGAATTGAAGATACCCTCCCCTCGTTTGATGATGAAAAAGGGATTTCCTTGATCTTGGTCAATTCCCGAAAGGGTGAGACCTTTTTCCAATCTGCTTGTGATCAGCTTTCATACGTGCAAAGCACCCATACAGATTGCCTCCAACACAGCCTTTTCGCACCTACCAAAGCTCATGCAAACAAGGATGCATTTTGGAAAGACTATGAAGAGCATGGATACCTGTTTGCCGGGGAAAAATACGGTGGAGGGAGGTAGGGTTCACCCTACCCTAAAGGCAGGTTCCTAGGTATGTATTACTGCCCACCTAGAGCTGCAACCATACGACGGTTGCTCCCCTGATACATCAAGCCCACTCCAACCAGCAGGATTCCCGAGACAATGAGCAGACTTTCTATGGAAACAATATCTGCAAGAGGGCCAAAGAGAAGTATGCCAAAGGGCATGGAGAATCCAGCGATGAGCTCCACAATAGAGAATACCCTTCCCATCATGGACGGCTCCACAATCTCCTGAATAAGGACAGTCTCAGCTGTTGAGAGAATCGGCGTAAAGATGCCTACCCCTAGCATAACAACCAAGTACAGTGAGAAGGGATTGGCGATGCCCAATAGGGCAAAACCGACACCAAAGCCCACCAGAGCCAAGGCTATGGTACGTACCTTGTCCTTGAACTGCCCCTTAATTGCTATGAATACCCCCCCAACTAGACTGCCGGCTGTCCATGCTATCTCATTGGCTGTCAGCTTCCAGATTTCCGGGCCAAAGGAGCGTTCAACCAGAAGAGGAGTCAGGATGGCAGCAGGAGTTACCAGGAAAAAAGCAAAGGCGTAATAGAGAATGAGCCTCTTCAGTACCGGATTGCCAAAGGTATAGGAGAGCCCCTCTCTCATATCCTTACGCACAGAAAACGTTTCACCGGTGTGTTTGATCTTTTCGACCTTGATGAAGGCAAATACTACGATAGCAAGAAAAGCTGAAATGACATCAAGCAGGAAAGCCCAGGAGATGTTCATCAGGGAAAGCACTACCCCACCAACGGCTGGGGAGAGCAACAGGAGAACAGAGCGTACACTCTGATTGATACCCTGAATCCTGGTCAGGTGTTCCTTTGGTACCAGTTGGGGAAAGATGGCATTGACTGCAGGGCTTTGGATACCAGATCCCAAGGACCGTATGACCGACACTGCAAGAAGAAGCTCAAGATGCCTGTATCCCATGCTGAAGAGAAGGAACAGTGCAAAGGTAGCGGCGGCAATAAAGCCATCACTGAGCATTATAAGGTGCTTACGGCTATACCTGTCTGCCCATACCCCACTGTACAGAGAGATAAGCAGGTAAGGAACCATCGTAGCAAGGGTGACACCCATCATCCAGGTTCCACTGGAGGTCTGAAGCGTCACATACCAGATAATGGCATACCCAACCACAGAAGAGCCAAAGATGGAGAGATTCTGACTCACAAGGAAGAGCAGTATGCTGGGGGTAAAGAGCTTGGTATCCTTCTTGTCAGGTCTAGGGTTCATGAATATTCCTTCCCCCCATGGTAAGGGGAATTTGACTATAGCAAGAAGGGAGATGACAATACAAGGCTACTGGCGAGACTTTGCCGTTCACTACCTACACCTTCCATACCCCTTGCTCTCTCATCTTCCTGTTGGTCCTCTGGTACAAGAGGCCCACCAGCGCCATCAAGGCCCCTGAAACAATGAGCAGGCTCTCTATGGAGACCCTGTCTGCAAGAGGACCATAGATGAGCATCCCCAAGGGGATAGTGCTGCCAGAGAGTACCTGCACGATTGAGAAGACCCTTCCCATCTTATTCGAGGGGGTAATCTTCTGGATCATGACAGTCTCTGCTGTGGTAAGAATCGGCATGAAGATACCCACGAGGGTCATGATGAGCAGATAGAGTGAGAAGAATGGCGCAAGACCCAGCAAGGCAAAGCCTATGCCGAGGGCAACAAGGGAGAGGGCTATGGCTTTCACCTTATCATTGAAGTGACCTCTGAGGGAGACAAGGATTCCACCGATAAGGTTTCCCACAGTCCAGGAGACCTCATTGACGGTCAGGCGCCAAACCTCGGAACCAAAGCTCCGTTCCACCAACAAAGGGGTGAGAATAGCTGCTGGGGTGAGCAGGAAAAAGGCAAACGAGTAGTAGATCATGAGACTGCGGAGAACTGGGTTACCAAAAGTGTAGCGCAACCCTTCAAACATGGCATGTACTACAGGGGTGTCCTTCTTTGCCCGCTTAATGGGGTCAACCTTGATGAAGACAAATATTGAGAGGGCTAGGGTGGCTGTCACCACATCAAGGAGGAATGTCCAAGATAGGTCCATAAGGCCCAGCACCATCCCACCCACCGCAGGGGCGAGCATGAACAGGACAGAAGAGATACTCTGATTTATGCCTTGGATCCTTGTCAGATACTCCTGAGGGACTAACTGAGGCAAAATTGCACTTACTGCCGGTCCTTGGACACCGGTGCCCAAGGATCGTATGACAGAGACAAGCAACAACAGCCAGAGATACTGGAAGCCCAGGCGAAACAGGACAAACAAGACAAAGGTGACCAATGCGATGAAGCCATCACTTATCATGATCAGGTATTTCTTAGGGTATCGGTCAGCCCATACCCCGCTATAGAGCGATATGAACAGGTGCGGAACCATATTTGCCAAGGTGGCGAACATAAGCCAGAGGCCACTGGAGGTTTCGATGGTTATGTACCAGATGATACCGAACCCCACTACAGAGGAGCCAAACAGGGAGAGGTTCTGACTTATCATGAAAAGCACTATTCGTAAAGAAAAAAGCTCACTCCTAAGCAGCTTCTGCGTACTGTCCATGAACTACCTGGTAGGCCTCTAACAAGGCACTTTTCCACATACCAAGATACTACCATTGGTAATTGGGGACAAGCTTTCTCCCCAAAGCAGGCATAGCGAATCCCATCAGAATGGAGCAGATCGAGACCAAATAACGATGCAAAACACTGCAATGGGGAATGAAGTTAGCAGGTCCCTGTTGATACAACAAATACACCAAATTTGTTGTTGCCAGTACCCATGATAAGAAGTATCATAATATATTAGTATAACCTATTGAAACCGAATACAGAAAGCAATACTATCCTTGGGAGGGACCTCATGGATTACTCGTCATATACAAGGAACAACAAATACTATGCCGGAAGTGAAGAAAAGTTCGGCATTACCATAGATGATGTTGATTACATCATAAAATTCCAGAAATCTTCGGAAACGGGTCTTCTCAACAACACCATTAGCGAATATATAGGATGCCATATATTCGGCATGTTAGATATGAATGTCCAGAACACGTATCTAGGAACCTATCAAGGAAGAAACATCGTCTTGCTGGAAGATTTTATCAAGGAAAACCAGCAGTTCGTACCTTTTAATGAAAGGTATCAATACCCCAGGGCAAGCCCTGGACCCAGGAGGCGTTGCCTCCTTTTCCGCCCCAAGGGGCGGGGTATCTCACCTTGCTTTCCCGGCACTCGCTCGGTAATGGAAGCATGCTTCCGCTACTCTCGCTTCGTTGGGGAATGAAGTGGGAGATTCATCTCTGGAAAATGATCGTGATACGTATCAATACTCCTATACAGACATCATGCAGATGCTCACAGAAAACACAAAGCTGACCCAAGTCTCATTAACCATTTCACAGTTCTGGAGAATGTATATCATTGATGCATTAGTAGGAAATTTTGATAGGCATGGTGCAAACTGGGGCTTTATCAAAGAAAACAATCACTACACCTTGGCTCCAATCTTTGACAATGGCTCCTGCCTATTCCCTAGGATCCATAGCGATGAAGCTTGCCTGAGTATTCTGGACGACCAAAAGGAAATTGAAAAACGAATCTACTCGTTTCCAACATCCCAGATAAAACTCTGTAATAAAAAGAGTTCATATCATGATATTATATTCAGCCTGCAATTCCCCGAATGCAATAAAGCCTTGCAGGACATCACAAGAAAAACAGATTGCAAGCAGATAGATGCTTTTATTGATTTAATTGACGAGATCAGTGGAATTCAGAAAAGGTTCTACAAAACCATCATCAGGGAACGGTATGAAAAGATCCTTCTGAGTTCCTATGAAAAACTACTAAGGGAAACAGTATGAGTTTAAATAGAGAATACACCACGCCTGTCTCACCTGCACTGAACAAGATATACAGTATCTCGGGGGAAATCTGCTTTGAGTATACGAAGAAGACCTTGTTCAAAGTCGCCAGGATCACCTATGAGTTGTTTGAAGACGAATCGTACCAGTATATATTTGAACCCTACTATGATGTCATTGACGGACTGGAACATGTTGACTGGGGAGGAATCCCCGGCATCGAAATGACAAATCGACAAAAGCAGTATTACAGGACCAGCATGATCCCAGTATTCATAAGTGAACGCACTCCCTCTGCAAACAGGGTCAATCTCCAGGAGGAGTTGCGTGAAGCCAACCTTGAGTATCTGGACAGATTGGAATGGCTCATCAATACCGATACCGTATATTCTGGCGATAGCCTAGTTGTAAAAAAAGACGGATTCAATTCCTTTTCCGGCATTTCTAAGCGAAGTGCTCAATGGCATGCCCTTTCAATTTTACAACTGTTGGGGATGAGACAACCAATCGAGATCGATGGCAAACTTTTCAAGGACAGCGACCGTAGTCTGCTGATTAAGACCTTCCTCATTGAATATGAGTTCCTTTCGACAAAACGAAAGGAAAACCAGAACATAGGCCAGCTCCAAGCAAAGGAAAAAGGCATCTATACTGGGAGAAAACCGATTAAGGTACCGTTACCCTTGTTGGATGAAGTGAGGAAAAAACTCTCTTCTGGGCAGATAACCCTGCATGAAGCACTGCACATAACCAATCTTTCCAAGGCAACCTTGTACAGGAAATTCAAGAAGCTGGAAGAGTCTCAAAAATAAACGATATAACCTATTGATACTTTTCATATGAGTATTGGTTTCACCCTACTTATTGATAGAATTTACTTTGTTCGCTTGCCTTCCACTAGCTGATTCAATTTTGAAAAGCTTAGAATCTTGTGAAAGTTCAACTGCAGTATGAGCAATATCTAGAACTGTATCAGGAAGCTTATCCTTTAGGATTGAAACAATGAGTTGTATGTTTTTATCTTGAAGAAAATCAGCCACTTTGTTCAATTGATTATCATGCATCAGCTCTTTTTTATCATTTAGTAAAAAATGCAGACAAGATATGTTTTCTTCATCAGCAAAAAATATATATGCTACATCAAAACATAAAATTTCACCTTGTTTCTTTCCAGAACTCATATTTGTATTGAAAGAGCTAAACTTATAGAACTTCTGTCTATTTTTGTTCTCCTTTCTTTCATATGTCAGTGCATACGTTTCACCATAGAGTTCTTTAGAGATGGATGAGAAGTGCTTATTAAACTTAGTTACCTGCGACTTTAGGTCTTTCTCAAATTCATCAGAAAATAAGACATCATTGATATTGTCTATTTTTTCTTTCAAGCGATTGATAGTATCCTCCACTTCGTTTACCTGAAATATAATGCTTTCAAATTCACCTTTTAATTGGTATTTCGCATTCAAATCACCTATAATTTTCTCAAGATCTCCGAAAGAATCACCTTTGGCAATCTTATTAGATAGTTCCTTCTCTTCTTTGAGCAATACGGAAATTGCCATCTTTTCTTCATCTATTTTTGCACTGAGAGTGGGCAGGTCTGCTACAATAAAATTTGCCTTTTCAACTACCATAGTATTATGGTAGGCGACCAATTCTGAAAATGTTTTTTGTATGCCTGAGATATTCATTTTTGCTTCAGAATATAGAATTTCCAACTGTTTCAAATCAATTGATGTGATACTATCTTCCAACTCTTTTTTAGCATCTTCAATGAGTTCCCTACGAATCTGCATTTTGCTAATACTCGAACTACTCCGATTAAGCATATACTTGACTGAATTAAGTTTGTCCAAATCTTCTGCAAAATCCTCATTCAAATTAAAGCTAGCTCTTTTCGCCTGCAGAACAGCAATTTCATCTTCAAGTATTGATAATGCTATTTCATATGCAGTTTTTGTTTGCTGTTTTTCTAATCTTGCTTTGAATGTAACTTCTTGCTGCTGTTGGGTGAGGAACGCTTGTTTTTTAGCTCCCTTATCAAAGTTGCACCCAAGCAAGAACAAATACAATGTTTCATACTCTATATCAGACGTATACCGATCTAACGTTTGTAACGTATTATTTATATTTTCATCCTTATATCTTATGTTATGAGAAATTATTTGCCTCAAAGTTGGTTTTTCAGCTTTTCGATTGGGAACTATAAGAGCATGAAGCTCAGCATCAAATTCCTTCTTTGCATAAGCTACCCCATTTAGCGTATGAACAGCCTTATTCCTTTGCAAAAAATTCCTTTCAATCACTATTTTTTTGGATTGAGGAATACGTAAATCTTCGACCAATGTCAAAGTGACTACAATCTCGTGTTTTATCAAATAGTCTTTAACAAGGGAGTATACTTCTTTTTTGTTTTCCGTATCGGTGTATATGATTGATGGCTCAGCACCTAAGCAAAAGTCAACCAATTTTAATACTGTTGTCTTACCAACATTATTACCAGTTAATTTGCCTTCAGAAGGAGGAGTTCTATCAACAATAAGATTTATCCCAGCTTTAAATATAATTTCCCGAATGATTTCGGTAGGGCTTGCTATTATGAGAGATTTTATGAACATAAAAAGACCCTCCCCTTTTCATCAATTTCAGCAACTTCAATAAGGTATAGCCAATCCAGACTTAATAAAAAAGTAGGGAATGACATTTCATTCACTTCTTTAATTTTTTGATATAATCCAAAAAATGGTTGTACACCATTACGTTGCAACTCTTGAAGAACCAGTGAGCCATTATAATAGAGACTATGCTCTGGATGTATATTATCTGGTAATAACATGGTTATACCCCTCTGGATTTTTAAATATTTTACACCTTATAAATGCATCTACTACTATGATATGAACACACATTTCCAATTCTTCATAGGGTATCTCAATATAATTTTTACTTTTGCTGATAATCCCTATCACACTATCTATTATGGCATAGAATAATTCGTATGACTCCATTCCCGTTGGTAATAGCTTAGTATATTGAGTTTTTATAACTTGAAAAACAGGTAAGCTTCTATTAGCCCCTTGCTTATCAAACTCTTCATATTTTTCATTAAGCTTGCTGTAGTATATCTTATATTCCTCAATCCTATCCTGAACTGGTACTAAGTCGTTAAACACAATCTTATTGGAAATTTGAAAAGCATTTATTTTAGGGGATTCAATTTCCAACCCTAGGTTCTCATTTGCCAATATATTAATTATCGTAGCTAAATTACTATCAACTTTAACGATGTCTATGTCATTACCAAGTTCATCTTTGATAAAGCCATACATAATTTTCTGTTTGTTAATGGACATATTCAAAATGATTCTTAGAATAGATGCTATATCAATAATATCATCATTAGGATCAAATACTATTGTATGGGGATTGGAGAAATCTACTAATCTCAATTTATCAGCATTTTTCGAAATAGAAATATATTTAAAACGATACCCTCGATATTGCGAAAACATCTCTTTTGCTAAGGAAGATTTTATCTTTTGCTCCGTGCAAGTTGCGGAAACTTGCACAACAAGTCTATTCTCTGCATCTACTAAATCAATCCCCTCAACATTCTGTTTAACTGCATTGAGGTTCTTCAAATTATATCCAAATAGAAGATTTAACAAATCTGCGAAAAAGGTTTCAGAGTGGATATGTAAATCCAGCAAATTGATTTTGCCTCTTGTATCAATGCGAAAAGCTAGAACATTTAGCTTTTCATCAATGTAGTTATAATACTCGCTTCGATTCATGAAGGGCCCCTTTCTATGCTTAGTTAACTCTCTTTGCAGGAACAGACATTGTCACCATCGAATTCGTATGAATCTGATTAAACTGAAAGATAGTAGCCCTGACACTACCTGTCTTTTCAGCTAGTTTTTTCAATTCCCGAGCAAGGGTTCCGTGATTACGTTTTGCTTCATATGCTGCAATTTGTAGCACTACAGTTTTAAATTTCTCATTGTGAGTAGTATAATTATGTACTTTAGGCAAGCTTATTATCTGATTTACCGTAGCCATCCTTTCACCTCATTTTTTGTACTCATAGAGACTATACCATATATTCCAAACTACTTAACAAAAATATACCATTTGTTACGAGATCTTCCTTGCTATCATGGAAATACTCTTCATATAATTCACACAAAAACATGGGGATAGCCTGCACCTCTACATAAGATTGTATCTGAATGTGGCTATCAATATTTTCTTGCAAGTAGCGTTCAACTGCTAAGGTCATTGCATCAAGTCTCTACTATAACAGTATTTACGTATAATATAACATTACTATTGTTATATTGCAAGTTTTCAGTGTTAGATTAGAAGCAACTCAAGTAACAACGTATACGCTCAAGCTTCACTATGCTGGGCAAACACAGAGGAAAAGGAATCCTGTTTATAAGGGCTTCCTATTCCTTTGACATTATTGCCCTTATCCGCTGACTATATTCTTTCCCTCTGATTTTGCCTCATACAACTTTGTATCTGCATTGTTTATGAGTTCATCAAGGGTATCTTCATTGAGAAGGCATCTGACTCCGATGCTTACAGATACCCGTATGGAAGTCTCATGAGCAACAACTATCTCTGCCTTTGCAATGGCGGTCCTGATACGTTCAGCAACCTTACATGCTGCTTCAAGGTTGCTATGAACCAGACCAACCAAAAATTCATCTCCCCCATACCGACCAAGGATATCAAAACCACGGATTTCACTTTTTGTTACTGCGGCTACTTTTGTCAGGACAATGTCTCCGGCACTATGACCGTATGTATCATTAACACTCTTAAATCCGTCAATATCCATCATCAGGATACTGAGTGGCAGACCATTTTCTTGGGCTTGCTTGAAAACCTCAACCAATAACTGATGGGAATACTGGCGATTAAAAGTTTGGCACAAGACATCATTCTGCGCCATTTCCTTGAGCCGTTGACCTTCAACTTTTTCTGTAACATCCATGCAGCTTCCTATGAAACCGATGAAAGTCTTATCCGTATCATAGAAAGGAATACCACGGTCATTAATCCATCTGTATTGGCCGTCGTGTCGTTTGAGCCTGTAGTCCATCCGAATCCGTATTCCTCTTCTATAGTACGCCCGGTGAAATCGAGCCAGGTTGTAAGTAATCACATTCGGTACGTAGATTGGATCTCCATATCATGTTTGGGGAAGACTCAACAATCAGTCGATACTGTTCTAAATCCATACTGTTCGGGGCCTCGCCTGCTTGAATTTCATATAACTAGGATTATAACCCTAATGATATCTATTTCAAGTAATTTTTAGTCAAAAAGGAGGCCATCCCTTCAGTCCTCTTATTCCTCAACCCTCTCCAACAATACCACCGTCTCTACGTGTCTGGTATGGGGGAACATATCCACGGGCTGGATACCTCTCACCTCATAAGGGCTGAACTTCAGCATATAGCGCAGGTCCCTTTCCAAGGTATCAGGGTTACAGGAGATGTAGATGATCTTCCTTGGGCCCATCTTCAGAGCAGCTGCGAGGAACCGCTCGTCGCTGCCACTTCGGGGAGGATCGAGAAAGAGAACATCACAGCTCTGCTTTTCTTTTGCCATCTGTTTAATATATACAGAAGCATCGGAGCAGATAAACTGTGCGTTGTCGAGCTTGTTCGCCTTTGCATTACGCAAGGCATCGGCAACGGCATCAGCGTTGGACTCAATTCCCAGGACCTGCTTCACACCCATGCTTGCAGCAATGAGTGCGATGGTGCCAGTTCCGCAATAGGCATCGATAACGCTGTCCCTTGCAGTCAGCTGTGCCATCCTCATGGCAATGGTGTACAAGACCTCAGTCTGTTGCGGATTTACCTGGAAAAAGGATTTGGGAGAGATGCGGAACGAAAGACCGCAGAGCTTCTCCTCAATGTAGCCTTTGCCATAGAGCAGCTTCTCTGGAATTTCACTGAGGACCATGCTTGTCTTCTCATTGTTCATATTCAAGGATATGGTCGTAATCTCAGGATGGCGCTGGCGTAGGATGCTGATAAAGTCATTCTTGGAAGGAATCGGCCAATGGCCACAGACGAGCACTACCATAGCTTCGCCGGTGAAGCGAGATACCTTGATGAGCACATGGCGGATATAGCCCATCTGCTCATCCTCGTCATAGGGGTCAATACGGAAACGGTTCATCAGGCTACGTATGGTAGCAAGGATAGCATCGGCTGTGGGGTGTTCGACCAGACAATCACGAATGGGAACAATGTGGTGTGTTCCCTCACGGTAGATGCCGCTGATAACCTTGTTGTGGTAATCCCTACCAAAAACAGCCTGTATCTTGTGACGATAGTGGGTGGGATCATCCATCCCGACGATGGGGGCAATGGGACCGAACTGACCGAGCATGTCCTCGACAAGCTCCTCTTTGTATTCCAACTGTATGGGATAAGGGTAGGACATGAGGGCACACCCTCCGCACTCTTTATCCAAGGGACATTTCTTATAAATATTCATAGTTTCTACCGTGACCGTTAAAAAGAGGTTTGTCAATTGTCTTTCCCTGTTCTCTTTGGTATGCTGGCATTATGAAATACGTACGCTTCGTCTACCAGGGCACAACCAGTTACGGGCTCCTTGAGGAGAATACCATACAGGCTATCAAGGGAACCCCCTTTGATGAGTTCTCCCTTACAGGAAAAACCTTTCCACTGGATGCTGTAAAGCTGCTTACCCCCTGTGACTTCTCCAAGGCTGTCTGTATAGGGCTCAACTACAGTGACCACGCCGTTGAATTTCAATTGCCCATCCCCACAGAACCTGTGGTCTTCATCAAGCCCTCAACATCAGCGCTTGCCCCCCTTGGGGTCATCAGATATCCCAAGATGTCCCACCGCCTCGACTATGAGGCGGAGCTGGCCATCGTCATTGGCAAGAAGGCAAAGGATGTACCCCTTGTGGATGTGGAGAACTACATCCTTGGATATACCTGTGCAAACGACATAACAGCGCGTGATCTGCAACCCAAGCAAGGGCAGTGGACAGTAGCCAAAAGCTTTGACACCTTCTGCCCCCTCGGACCATTCATCAGTGACGAGGTCGACCCTTCTTCACTGACCATCGAAAGCCGGGTCAATGGCAAGACCATGCAAAAATCAAACACCAAGAACCTTATCTTCGGAGTGCCCTTCCTGGTAAGTTACCTCTCCCAGATCATGACACTGCTCCCTGGAGACATCATCCTCACAGGAACCCCAGGAGGCATCAGCGGGATGCATAACGGTGATACGGTTGAGATACTGATCGAAGGCCTTGGGGTACTGAAGAACACTATCGGCTAAAGTACTCGATAGCCACATCCTTACCGTCAAAGTAGAGCAAGTCCCCCTCAGGATAGTTCCATACAGCCTGTAGGGTAGAAGGAAGCAAGAGATCGCCTTGCATTGTGTAGTCGGCAAGGATTGCCGTCCATTGAACTTGCTCCTTCTTCCCGTCCATACCGGTGGCCATCCTGTCGTCGGTGGTAAAGCTCAACATCTCCCCTTCTTCACTGAAGCTAAAGATGCCACTGCAGGTGATTCCATACGCCTCAATAGTTGCTTTTGCATGGGTGTCATCCATCGCTTCCCACTGTATGTACGGCTGCAGGGCAGCCGAGGGGACAAACAGGGCCTCAGCAAGAAAGGTAGCCAAGCAAGCACGATCCATATCCTCACCCCGTTGGTCAAACAGGGTAATGACCTTGGCAAGTCTCCCCAGCATCGCACCTGTGCCTCCTAGGTATGAGTCTAATCCCTCAAAGGGAATGCCGTAGAGGGAAGAATCGATATAGACCAAACGCTGAGGCTTTGCAACCCCATTGTACTGCACATAGTCGATTTTGATAGTAGGCTTCTGCCTGCCTAGAGAGAAATCGACATCCTTGAAGGTAGCCTTCATATAGGTCATCTTGGGTTTGCCTATGAACTGGCAATGGATAAAGAACTTTTGCACAGGAAGAGGAAGCGAAGCGATATCCTCCAGAGTGAAAAGCTCATCACTAATGCCAGCATCACTAATAAGCACATCGGTGGCCTTGGAAAACTCCTTGTGTGTTTTCGAATAGGGCAAAGCAAAGAATACCAACACCAACAAGATAATTCCAACCAAAACACCAAGTGCTATCATTCTAATCCTCCTTCCCTTATGCATACAGCTCCTCCAACCTGGCAATATTGCCTGATACCTTTGTAAGGCTCTGGGAAAGTTTCCTAAGCTCTTCTTCAGAAAATCCAGAGAACAATGTCTCTATGAAAGCCTCTTCCTTGGATTCCCGGCTTTTACAGTGAGCAATACAAACCGGGGTGACCCTGACTTCCAAGAAGCGCTTGTCACCCTCACGCTTTTCGATAGCAAGGAAGCCCTGCTTTTCCAGCAACTGTGCCATCTTCATCACATTCTGACGGGACGATCCCATCCTTTGGGCAAGTTCACTGACAGAGAGCGCTTCCTCTTCACTTCGCATGAGGACAGCTATGAGAAGCCACTGCTTGAGTGTCATCTGTTCATCCAGATTGTCACCAGCGGCCTGTAATCGGTTGGATAGGGTAAAAAAAGAACCGAATAAATATGCTTGTAGCATTTTTTGATCTTGCATTTGCATAAAATCTCCTTAGTAGGTAACCTACTGCCTAATATAGGTAATAGGTTACCTAATGTCAATACATTCCTGCCTTATCTTCTGAAAAAGTAGGGATATCTGCTACCTGCTGAAAATACCCTAACCCCTTTTCCTCTTGTATAGGACATTGTCATTCATGGTTTCATCAACTCAAACACTGCAGGAGAGAGAGAAGTCATTAAGATTTGAGCCCCAGCTGCCAAATCCAAAACAGCATGCCCTATCATCAAGGGCACAAGGTTCCTTCGCCTATAATAGATCAAGGCTAAGGTGACCAACAAAGGCACAAACGATAAGAATCTAAACAGGATATATTTCCAATCTGCCAATAAGGGGATAAAACTATGCTGCAAAGCATAAAAAAACATTGGATACGCAATTGCGAGCAATTTGTTACCTGTCATCTTTTCAATTCCATTCAGAGAGTATCCAAAGTACAAGGGTAACTCAGCAAACACAATAGTTAGGGGAAAAAGTATGACATTTATGCTTGCAAGCCAAACAGGAATAGGCTGTATCAATGTTACAGGCACATACCCATAGATCATGAATCCAAATACATACATCCCCACTATGCCCAAGACAAACATCACCACAATAAGGGGCAAGGTATATTTCAGATTGTTTTGTCCCTTTTCATAGCCAATAAGTTTTCTATAGGTAATCCCTTCACGTTTGCAAATACCCACTATCAGGGCAATGGTAATACAATTGCAAACCGTACAGAGGATAGACCACCACCGACTTGCTTGTTCCAAGGATTGGTTGGTAACTTTCGCAAACAGCAGTCCAACAAGAATGAACAAACCACTTCTAAACAACGGAAGGGTGAATGGCCCCATTGTATGCATTTCATCTTCTCCTCGCACTGTACAGTTTTGGATATCTTCACCTAGGCGCACTATACCAATTGTATGGAATCGCCATTGGGGTAGATTGGTACATCATCGAAGCGCTGCCAAATTGCTGCCTATAGTACTTTCTTTGTTGTGCCATCGGTTGGTGTCTCCATGCTATCATTCTTTAGTAAAGAAGCCCTTTCTCCAGTATCATTTCACATACTACCACCACATATCGGAACACTCTACTAGAATTTGGTGGATTTTTCAGAGGGTTCAACTACGTCTTCCTTTGTGCTGTATTCTTATACAATTGATTACTCCCTTGGAGTATATATTGGACCCTCTGTATGTATCCATCCCTGATGAAGCTGGGTATTAGACAATGCAGGTATCCGATAATTTCGGATACGTGCCGACTCTCAAACTTCACCCTCATCCTTGTAAGGATATACACAGCTTTAAGTTGAATCTATTCAACTTGCTTTCACCTTAACAAAGAGGTATCGTTAAAAGGTAGCAAACACGCCACAGATACATAGGATGTTGCCCCACATTGATGCAATACAAGAAAGATAAGACCTTTGTATGTATGAAGCCTCCCTTGTAAACGATTATCTGTATGTATGAGCAATGTACCTGTTTCCGAAGGGTGTTAGCTGGAAATAGGGGAACGGCCTTCTTTGCCCTTGCAATAAGGAGTACGTCTGGAAAGAACCTATATTAAAAATATGTATCGAGTATAATAATTCGGTATGGGTATATTTTGATTAGAGAACATAATTTCCAAATAAGGAATTACAATGGAACAGAAAAAGAACCAAAAAAATCAGCTGATACATAACAGTACTACAGAATTTTTGATATTTACAGCGCAGGCAGGCGAGCAAAGCATCGAAGCTCGATATGAGGAAGAGACTATCTGGTTGTCACAAAAATTGATAGCACAACTTTTTGATGTTGATGTACGAACAGTGAATGAACACTTGCAAAATATATTTAAAAGTGGGGAACTACAAGAGGATTCAGTTATCCGGAAATTCCGGATAACTGCCTCGGATGGTAAGAAATATAATACATATTTCTATAACCTAGATGCTATTATATCTGTAGGGTATAGAGTAAATTCTGTTCGAGCTACTCAGTTTCGTCAGTGGGCCACACAAGTTTTGCGAGAATTTGCCATCAAGGGTTATGTGCTGGATAAAAAGCGAATGGAAAATGGAACCTTCCTTGGGGAAGACTATTTTGAACAGTTACTCGAAGAAATTCGAGAAATCAGACTGAGTGAACGACGTTTTTACCAGAAAATTACTGACATTTATACCACTAGCGTCGACTATAACAAAAATTCACCAACGACAAAAACCTTTTTTGCCAAAGTGCAGAACAAGTTGCATTTTGCAATCCACGGAAATACCGCTGCAGAGTTGATTAAGTGTCGGGCCGATAGCACAAAAACTAATATGGGACTGACTACATGGGAAAAGGCACCAAATGGGAAGATTGTTAAAACCGATGTATCAGTGGCAAAAAACTACCTCAACACAAATGAACTGCAATCATTGGGAAGGATTGTCAATGCCTATCTAGATGTTGCAGAAGATATGGCATTGCGTAAGATTCCTATGACCATGCAAGATTGGGAAACTCGTCTTAACAAATTCATTGAAGCAACCGATAGGGAAATCCTGCAGAATGCTGGAAAAGTAACGGCTGAAATTGCCAAAGCCCATGCAGAAAGTGAATTTGAGCTATACCGAATTATTCAAGACCGACTTTTCGAGAGTGACTTTGACCGGGTTCTCAAGCAATTGGAATGAGGGGGGGGGAAATAGAACAAAGCTTGTCCCTATCGCTAGATAGTGGGACAAGCTTTGTGTACCATTTTCTTATTCTTTTTATTCTTCTTGCTTTTATTCTTCTTCTTTTTCCGTCTTCGTCCCTTTAAGATCAACCCTTGCTGTAGGAGTCGTCATGCACCCCAGCAACAGCCCTTCCGCTTGGCTCATTCATTGCCTTGAATGCAACATCCCACTCAAGGGCTATTGCAGTGGAACAGGCAACCGAATCCTCACGGGGGACACACCTGGCAGCACTCTCACTGGGAAAATGGCTTGCAAAGAGGGCGCGGTAGAAGTACTCCTCCTTGGTAGCCGGGGTGTTGATCGCAAACCTCTTCGAAGCGGAGGCAAACTGCTCATCACTGACCTGTTCGCTGGTCATCTTCCTTAGGGTGTCGATCCAAGAGTATCCCACCCCGTCACTGAACTGCTCCTTCTGTCTCCAAAGGATTTCAGGTGGAAGATAGTCCTTGAAGGCTTCCCTCAAAATCCACTTCTCAATACGGGGTTTCCCATTCACCACAGGGGACATCTTCAAGGTGGGGTTGAGGTTCATGGCCACATCCATGAAGGTCTTGTCAAGGAAGGGGACCCGTCCTTCAATTCCCCAGGCAGCAAGTGACTTGTTTGCCCTGAGGCAGTCATACAGGTGCAGCTTGCTAAGTTTGCGCACCGTCTCCTCATGGAACTGGCGTGCATCGGGAGCCTTATGGAAGTAGAGGTATCCACCGAACAACTCGTCACTTCCCTCACCGGAAAGCACCATCTTGATGCCCATAGAACGTATTACCCTGGCAAGGAGGAACATCGGCGTAGCAGCACGAATGGTGGTGATATCGGAGGTCTCCAGATGGTAGACTACATCACTGAGCACATCCAAGGCTTCCTGGATGGTAAAATGCACCTCATGGTGTACGGTCTGAAGATACTTGGCGGCAATCTGGGCTGCCTTCAAGTCAGGAGAACCTTCCAGGCCTATGGCAAAGGAGTGCAATCGTGGCCACCAGGCAACTTCCTGGTCATCGGACTCCACTCGCTTGGCAGCATATTTTGCCGTGATGGCTGCAATGATCGAACTGTCCAGACCTCCGGAGAGCAGGACACCGTAGGGCACATCGCTCATCAGCTGCCGTTTCACCGCTGCTTCCAAGGCAACACGCACCATTTCTGGACTGCCTCCATTATCCTTTACCACATCAAAGCTCGTCCATGTACGGCTGTACCACTTCTTGCATACCCCATCGGGGCTGTAGTAGTAGTGACCGGGAAGGAACAGCTCCACTGTAGGACAGACGCCCTCAAGGGCCTTGAGCTCACTGGCAACATAGAAACGACCTTCGCTGTCCCAACCCTGATACAGGGGGATGACACCGATATGGTCTCGTGCGATAAGGTAGACATCCTTGGAATAGTCATAGAGGGCAAAGGCAAAGATCCCTTCCAACTCCTCAAGGAAGTCGGGTCCCTTATCCTGATAGAGGGCAAGGATAACCTCACAGTCACTCAATGTCTGGAACTCATAGGAATCCTTGTAATGTTTTCGTATCTCCTGATGATTATATATCTCACCATTGACGGCAAGCACCAGATTACCGTCCTTGCTATAGAGCGGTTGCCCTCCTGAAAGGGGGTCAACTATCGCAAGCCTCTCATGGCTTATGATCGTCTTGGCTCCGGTGTGTATCCCTGACCAGTCAGGACCCCTGTGGCGAATCTTCCTTGACATGGCCAGTACTTGTGACCGCAGAGGAAAACAATCACCCACACTATCGAACATACCTACAAATCCACACATATTTCACCTCCAAATACAAAAAGAACAAGGCGTTCCAACCCCTAGGGATTGGAACGCCTTTGTTCTTACAGAGATGGTAAACGTATCAAGAAAGAGTTGCAAGCACCTCATCCACAATTACCATGGCTTTTTCTATCTCACCGGTGCTAATTACCAACGGAGGTACAAAGCGCAGGACATCAGATCCTGCACTCAAGACCAAAAGGCCCTTGGCAAAGCAGGCCTCCACGACCTGTCTTGGGGGGATGGTCAAAGCCAGGCCGTTCATCAGGCCAAAGCCCCTGACCGCTGTGCAGAGAGTGGGATACTTGCTTCGTATCCCTTCAAGCCTCGTGCGTAGATATTCACCCTTCTCAGTCACTTCATTGCAGAGGCCTGTATCACCTAACCTATGGGCCATCTCACAAACGCCAGCGGCGGCAAGGGCATTGCCTCCGAAAGTAGAGGCATGGTCCCCTGGACCAAAAACACTGGCAACATCCTTATTGGTAAGCATTGCCCCACAAGGAACGCCCCCGGCAAGAGCCTTTGCCAGGGTAAGGACATCGGGCTTCACCCCATAAAGCTGCCACGCAAAAGGCTTGCCACTTCTGCCCATCCCACACTGCACCTCATCAAAGATCAACAGGAGGTCATGCTCATCACAGATTTCTCTCAAGCCTTGCAAGAAAGCCTTGGTTGCAGGGACAACGCCCCCTTCGCCCTGGATGGGCTCAACCAGGACAGCGCAGGTCTGTTTGGTTATAAGGGCTTTGACACTTTCCAAGTCATTGAAAACCGCATAGCGAAAGCCCTGGGGAAGCGGATCAAAATTCTGGTGGTATTTTGTCTGTCCTGTAGCGGTAACCGCCCCATAGGTCCTCCCATGGAAGGAGTCCTTCATCGTTATGATCTCCGTCCTTGCAGGTGAATCCCTATGGCCAAACTTTCGTGAAAGCTTCAGGGCAGCCTCATTGGCCTCAGCACCGCTGTTGCAGAAAAAGACCTTGTCCATCTCTGAGATCGTACAGAGAGACTTTGCCGCTTCGATGGCCTTTTCATTGTAATAGAGGTTCGAACAGTGTAGCAAACCACTATCGAGGACATCGGTGAGCGCCTTGGTAAGACCCGCATCGCCATAGCCCAAGGCATTGACGGCAATACCTCCCACGAAATCCAGATACTCTTTACCTTCTACATCAGTAAGGGTGCAACCCTTCCCTTTAGCGAAGACTACGGGAACCTGACTGTATGTCTTGAGCAGGTAGCCTGTACCTTGTTCTATCATCTGTTGCATATTCATCTAGAGACTCTCCTTAGTGACCATGGTACCGATACCCTCTGTGGTGAAGATTTCGAGCAGGAGGGCATGGGGAACCCTGCCATCGAGCACGTGGACACTCTTCACCCCCTTATCCAGGGCATCGAGACAACACTGGACCTTGGGGATCATCCCACCAACAATGGTCCCATCCTTGATATACCCAAGGGCTTCCAGTTCTGTGAGGGAGCTGAACAGGGTTGAAGCATCATCCTTGTCCTTCAAGATGCCTTCGACATCAGTAAGGAATATAAGCTTCTGGGCATCAAGGGCCCCTGCTACCGCACTGGCTGCATAGTCAGCGTTGACGTTGTAGGTATGGCTTTGGACATCGGTGCCCACTGGGGAAAGGACAGGAACAAACCCCTTGTCGATCAAGGTATGCAACAAGGTAGTGTCCACGCTGTCAATCTGTCCTACAAACCCGAGATCCCTTCCCTTCTCGTCTTTCTTCTTGGAGCAAAGCAGGGTCCTCCCATCCTTGCCGCTTATGCCGACTGAGGGGATACCCACACTCTGCAAATTCTCCACCAGGCCCTTTCCAATGGAACCTGAAAGCACCATCTCAGCAATCTTGGCTGTCTCGGCATCGGTAACCCTAAGCCCATCGAGGAACTCAGTTTTCTTCCCCAACCTCTGTAACAGGGATGTTATCTCATTCCCCCCACCATGCACCACCACAGGCTTCAGCCCGATATACTTGAGCATGGCGATGTCCTGGATGACCGAAGCGCACAAAGCCTCATCCACCATGGCGGAACCGCCATACTTCACCACCACCACACTCCCGGCAAACCGCCTTATATAGGGGATAGCCTCTACCAACACCTCAGCCTTGAGGATCTCACTTTTCATCTTATGTATCATCAGCTTCTATAGTCTCCATTAATGCGCACATACTCGTACGAGAGGTCACACCCCCAGGCAGTCCCTGTTCCTGGACCATCACCAACCTTTGCATGCACCATCACCTCCCTCTCCAGGAGGATGGACTTCGCCTTTTTCTCATCAAAGGCAATAGGCTGTCCTCCCAAAAGGACATCGATGCTGCCCTTTTCTGAGCTGAAGGAAAGATCTACCGTATTGGGATCAAAGGCAGAGCCACTGTAACCCATCGCACAGAGGATCCTGCCCCAGTTGGCATCACTGCCAAAGAAGGCTGCCTTCACCAGGTTGCTCGATACCACCGAGCGGGCAAGACCTTGCGCGCTCGCCTTGTCCATAGCGCCAGTAACTGTCACTTCAATGAACTTCCCAGCTCCCTCACCATCACGCACTATTGCCTTGGCTAAAGCGGTATGGACAAAGAGAAAAGCTTCCTTGAAGCTATCCCATTCGGGACTCTCCTCATGGATAAGGGGAGCACCACTTTGGGCATTGGCAAGAACCAGGACAGTGTCGTTGGTGGAGGTATCGCCATCGACACTGATCATATTGTAGGAATCAACCACACTCTCCCCAAGAAGTGCCTGCAGGCTCTTCTTGGAAACCTTTGCATCGGTAGTGATGAAGCTGAGCATGGTGGCCATATTCGGGTGGATCATCCCAGAACCCTTTGCCATACCTCCGATGCGCACTGCCTTATCCCCTATCATGACCTCGACAGCCACCTCTTTGGTGAAGGTGTCGGTAGTGCATATAGCCTGGGCAGCATCAAAGGCAGCCTCCTTGGTTGCCTTTAGGTTCTTGGTTATCTGTCCGATACCCTTTTCGATGATTTCCATGGGAAGGGGGACACCGATGACCCCAGTGGAGCAGACCAACACTTCATTCGCTGTTGTGCCTAAGTTTCTCTCTGTAAGGCTCAGGGCAGCAAGGGAAGCCATCGAGCGGGTATCCCTAGATCCTTGCTCCCCTGTACATGCATTCGCATTCCCACTGTTGATCAGGATTGCCCTTACCGTTTCCTGGGTACGTACCAGGCTCTGGTCCCAGAGGACAGGGGCTGCCTTCACCAGATTGGTGGTAAAGGAACCTGCAAACGTGCACGGCCCCTCACTGACCACCAGGGCAAGATCCTTCTTCCGCTTCTTGAGGCCACAGGCTATGCCGTTGGCAAGAAATCCTGTAGCGGCAGTTATGCCGCCTTCAAGTATTTTCATGGTGTTATTTCTCCTACAGGGGATTGACGACACTCGTCGCCAAGCCAGAATTTTCAGCAAAACCGAACCTGATATTCATATTCTGCACGGCCTGACCGCCAGCACCCTTGATAAGGTTGTCTATCGCCCCGATGGCGATGACCCTTCGGGTCCTTGGGTCAACCTTCCAGCCAATGGCTGTGGTGTTGGTATTCCTGACAAACCGGGTCTCTGGCAGAGTCGATCCCATCAGACGGATAAAGTTCTCCTGTGCATACCATTTCATATAGGCTGCACGAATCTCCTCTTCTCCCACCCCCTCCTTGAGGTTTGCATAACAGGTAGAGAGAATTCCCCTGTTCATAGGGACCAGATGAGGGGTAAACTGTACAATGAGCTTCTCCCCTGCAAGAGCTGATAGTTCCTGTTCGATCTCAGGGGTGTGGCGATGGTTGGTCACGCCATAGGCCTTGAAGGACTCGTTGCATTCACAAAAAAGGGAATCGGTCTTCTCCACCCTTCCTGCACCCGTCACTCCACTGGCACTATCGATGATGATGGATGTGGTATCAATCAGGTTCTCTGCCACCAAGGGAGCCAAGGTCAGAATAGAGCAGGTGGTATAGCATCCGGGGTTTGCAATGAGGTTTGCCTGGGAAACCTCCTTGCGCTTCAGTTCAGATAAGCCATACACCGCTTCTTTCAGGAGGTTGGCACTACCATGTTCGCACTTGTACCACTGCGTATAGACGGAGGCATCGCTCAGGCGATAGTCAGAGCCGAGGTCTATGACGACACAACGCTTCAGAATCTCAGGGGTGACTAGCTTGCTTGCAAGGCCATGGGGAAGAGCAAGAAATAGGACAGAGCAACGCTTGCTTGCTTTTTCCAGGTCCTCCTCTTCCAATACCAGGTCACAAGAGCCTTCCATCGAAGGGTATATAGAGGAAAAACGCTTTCCCACATATGAGTGTGAAGCGAGATACGTGAGTGAGACATGGGGATGATTAACAAGCAAAGAGACCAGTTGGGCTCCTGCATATCCTGTAGAGCCGATGACACCGGCAGTAACCATAGCTTCCTCCAAAGAGAATATTTGGTATAATTATACAGAAATATACAATCATTACTAGATTCTATGCATAAACTTTCATAATCATTGTATAAATATGTACGTTTCTTTTCTGATTGCAAAGAGAAAAAGCTCAAAGCATAGGTATTCGTTAGGCTTGTCTCGTATGCAGAATTGCTATACCCACACTTAGTGCAACAAGCTGGGAGAAGTAGTAGCATCCGGTGACGACCCAACCGAATACAGTCTTTGGATTGCTTGCGAGGAAACAGACTACCATAGAGAGGGTGGCAACACCAGAGAAGATACTCATGGGGAGGGTGAATTTTGCAGACACTAGGGAACCAACCACCAGCAGGACCAGACCAATGAGGGAGAGAAGAGCATACCCCATCTCTTGCAGAACGCTTCCCTCGCTACCCTTTCCGAGCAGGGCTCCGATGAAAAAAAAGAGCAGGGGTGTAAGTAGGGAAAAGCCTACGAGCATCACCCCTGCTGAGAGGAGGATTGTCCCGGCATTCTTCATAACGTTGCCAGCATCTTCTCTACATGATTGAACAGCAAGGATTCGACCTCAATCGAACGCACTGTGCGTTCGATACCAAAGCGCTTGTTCTTCATAAGTGAGGTATATGCAGAAGCGATACAGGGGACGGCATCGTCAGCTTTGATAAAATCTGTGTTCAAGACAATGTCATACATGCTTGCATCGTTTGCATCGAATTTCAGATCCGATTCTATGAACGAGGTGCGGGTCTGGTCAAACTTGCGTAACAGCTCTTCCCCTTCAGGCCTCTTCAACCCATGCTCCTTCATCTTCCTTTCAACCCGTAGGTCAAAAGGGGCTTGGACACGAACATTGAGCACATCCGAATAGCCCTGAAAGAGGCCAAAGCCACCCCGACCAAGCATAACAACATCGCCTACCTTGGCAATAGCATTCATAGCCCGGATGAGAAAATCGACGGTGAGTCCTCTTTGCTGGTCAAAGCGTTCCCAGAAATTCGGTTTGGAATCGTAGACCTCATCAAAAGAACTGAAGCCATACTCTCGCATAATCTTGCCGAGTTCCTGCTTGTCCACATACCTGAGACCCAGGTCTTTGGCAAGTTTCTTTCCTATATAGGTCCCTTCGCTTCCCATCTGACGCGAAATGGTAATGACGCCCATACACACCTCCTTGGTATTGTGCGAACGATTAATGAAAGGTATCAATACCCCCAGGGCAAGCCCTGGAAAGAGGAGGCGTTGCCTCCTTTTCCGAGCCAAGGGGTTCACGTATCTCACCTTGCTTTCCCAGCACTCGCTCGGTAATGGAAACATGGTAATGCTTCCACTACTCTCGCTTCGTTGGGGAATCAAATCACACCTATAGGGTAAACAGTGCACTAGGCGCTGTCAAGGAAGCGAGGAGGCTTTGGGTGTTGTTTTTCAGGAAAGGGATTCCCAGTCGATATTGAGGACTTTCTCAACGAAGAGCTTGGCAAGAGTGGGATCAAACTGTGTCCCCGCATGCTTTTTCAGCTCTCTTGCTGCTTCCTTTGGAGTAACCCTCTCACGATAGGTCCGCTCCGCTGTCATTGCATCAAAGGAGTCTGCAATAGTCACGATCCTCGACTGTAAGGGAATATCAAGACCCTTGAGGCCTTTGGGATAGCCCTTGCCGTCAATACGCTCATGGTGGGCAAGCACATAGGAGGCAAGGCCAGACATATCTTCGACTGAGAAAAGGATGCGGTATCCGATTTCGGGATGCCGCTTCATCTCCTGCCACTCCTTGTCAGTAAGCTTGCCCTCCTTGTTGAGGATGGACTCGCTGATGGCAATCTTACCGATGTCATGCATAAGACCAAGCAACTTCATCTCCGATACCTGCCACTCAGTCATCTCAAGGGCTTTGGCAAGCGCTTCACAAAAATCACTTACACGACGGGAGTGAAGCTCTTCACGTTTATTTTTCTCATGCAAGGTGTTGATGATGGCATAGACTGCACGCCCACGCATATGGGAGGTCTCCATGAGCTTACGTGTATTGACATCCTTTTCGGCAACCTTGATAACCTCATTGATGTCATCATCTGTGGTGGCCATCTCACACAAGCCGAAGCTGACAGAAACTCTTACCGAATCCATGACCAACAACTCAGAAACTTGCTCGCGGATGTCTCGGATGATGAGTTCAGCTTCCTTGGCCGTGGTATTGAAGAATACCACAGCCACCTCATCACCACCGACTCGTGAAGCATAGTTTCCTTGCCCAATCTTGTCCTTGATGATAGATGAAATTCTTTGCAGCAACAGGTTCCCCTGGTTCCTTCCGAATGCCTCATTGATGATCCTCAGACCATTCACATCACCGAAGGCCACAGTAAGGGGCAGGCTTCCTTTTGAGCCTAAGGTGTTCACATGCTCTTCAAAATGAGTCCTGTTATAGAACCCAGTCAGTGCATCATGGGTGCTGGCATAGAGGACCTTGTCCTCTTCACTCTTACGCTCTGAAACGTCAATGGTCATACACAAGGACTCTTGGGTATCTTTATCAGAGGGATCGAAGACACAGAGGGAAAGGTTTCCCCATACGACAGTGCCATCCTTTCTGATGAACCGCTTGTCAAAGTTGAAAGGCCCCTTTTCTCCAAGACGCATCTTCTCTGTTATACCGGCTGAAAAGGCTTTGTCATCGGGATGGGTGAACTTGTCCCAGGTGATGCCAACAAGATCTTCACGTTCCAGGCCAAGAAAATCAAGATAGCTCTGGTTGATGCTTGTGATCTCACCTGTGATGAGGTTTGTGAGGGACATGCCGATGGGAGACTGTTCGAATATGGTCTTGAACTGGCGTTCACTCTTTCGCAGTTCGCTGAGGGTAGCCATCCTGTTAGCCTGACTGAATAGCAACAGGGACAGAAGGGAGAACCCGATGGGATAGTAGACGAGGATAGGAACAGCCAAGGATTGAAACACTGTACGTTGGAGTTCCTTAGGAAGCAGAAACATGCATAGATACATTCCAAGGTGGATCGCAAAACCAACAAGAAAGAATTCAAAGCCCAGATATTGCTGTCGGATCGAAACTTTCTTAAAGCGAAGCTTGCGCCAGAGGCTTCCTATGGAAAAAGAGACAAAGATGACTGCCACTCCTGTAAGGGTGCCTGCTCCCCCAAGGAAAATCCTAAAAAGGGCCATTATAAGTGCCCCAATGAGGGAAGGGACAAGGCCAAAGATCATTGCACTAACCCCGACTATGATCGAGCGAGAATCAAACTGCACCTCTCCCTGCTCGAGGACCATGGGATTGAGCATGATAAAAACACCCAGAAGACCAATGGCGATACCGGTAAAAAAAGAATGGGAGAAAAGCTTCGTATAGTTCTTAAAAGGATAGGTTGCATACACCACGCTGAGGGCGAGAAGCAACAAGATGTTAAAGACTATATCTATTACCATCACAAGCCCTCCCCATCTTCAAAGAGGACAACCCTATTCCTACCCTGTTTCTTTGCTTTATAGAGAGCCTTGTCTGCCCACCCGACCAAATCGTCGATATCTTTACTTAGAGTAGAAGCGGCAGCAACTCCTATGCTGCTACAGACAGGGATACTGATCCCTTCATACATGAACTGATGCTCTTGCACTGCAAGGCGCAGTTCATTGCTCATCTCTACCACCTGGGTTGTGGGCATTCCGACAAGGGAGATGATGAACTCGTCCCCTCCCAAACGGGCTATGGTATGGGTATGCTTCAGAACCTGATGGACGACAGAGGCGAAATCCTTGAGGATGGCATCCCCTGCAAGATGGCCGTAGAGGTCATTGACCAATTTGAAGTGGTCGAGGTCACAAAGGAGGACATGGACAGAAGTCCCCTTAGCATAATGGTCCTCAAGCTCTTCGGCTATGCGCTCCATGAAGTACCGACGGTTTGCCAAGGAAGTGAGGGGGTCAAGGTACGAAAGCTCCCTGAGTCGCTTTTGCAACACCTTACGTTCGGTTATGTTTATTATCATCGCTGTTACAACACGATAGCCTTGATAAGGATTTGGCATAGGGTACATGCGTGCTTCAAACCACTGCATCCCTCCTGGCCCGTTGAACGTGGGAAGGTCGACCTTGTCAGTCGCAAGCTGGTATTCAAAACAATTGAGAATATCGCCAGATAAGGTTTCTCGGATCTTTTGCATGAAAAAATCAGCAAAAGCCTTCTCCATGAACTGGTAGATATTCTTCCCTTTCATAGGTTTCCCATCGTCATAGAGGGTGCGTTCGGTCCCGCCAAGCACCTCTAGGTAGGTCCCTTCCTCAGTGATGATGAAAAATGGGTCTGGGATGGTATTGAACAGGGAGAGCGACAAATCTGTCAAGAATGATGATTCCATGCAACCTTCCTTTTTATAAGGATACCAAGCATATGGGAATAAAGCTAGAACTACCTCCCCTTTCTTTCTTTTTTCTTTTTGCAATATCATAGAGAAAGGGGCTTTTCCCTTGGGAAAAGCCCCAAAGCAGAGAGAAAATTACGTACAATCCATTTTCATGTAAGCAAGTGCCTATACTGAATACAGCATTAAATTCTTTGTAGGTTATTATTCCTAACTTCTCTGATTTTTTATTAGATCCATCATTGCCGTAACACGATCCAAATCAGTCGGGTTCTCAAGAATACCATCCTTCTTCAGAGCACTTCCTACAATGATCCCATCAATATAGGGAAGAAAGGCAGAAGCATTTGCACTATTGAAACCACTTCCGATGAGCAGAGGAAGCGAACTCACCTGCTTGATGAATTTTGCATCCTCAACCGCCGGAGCTTTCCCGGTCGATGTCCCGGTAAGAATCAGGGCAGCAGCCCCACAACTTTGAACATCATGTGCCAACTCCTCGACCGGGCGATCGTTGACGATAAAATGGCTTCCGTGCTTCACATGGAAATCACCCCACAACATGATATCATCAGCTCCAAGCATAGACCGATAGCGCAGTGCTTTCGGACCAGCTGCCTCAATTAACCCTGAATTTGAAATATAGGCATTCGCTAATTCATAGACCCTGATCCACTTCGCATTGGTACTATGAGCAACAGCAATGGCTTGTTCAATCCCGTTCATCATGACATGCACCCCATAGGGGATATGTATGATCTGAGATACCAAAGTGGTAATCATCGTCATATAGGCTACAGTCTCATAGCCTATATCTGCAGGCTTGAGATATGGTCTGTCAAACTGGTTTTCCACTTGTAGACCATCAACGCCCCCTGCTTGCAGAGTCTCAGCCTCATGACAGGCAAAATCAATAATCTGTTGCAGGCTTCCCTTATAGTTTGGAGTTCCGGGAAGCGGCATAAGATGGACCATTCCAATGACAGGTTTATCGGTTTTGAACAGTGTTCTCATTTTTTCATTACTAATCATACAAGCTCCTTGTTGAATTCCTGATAATCAGGTTATGTTCTAGATTTTCGCTCATCTGCACCTTAGCTTCTGAAAGCAGAGAGTCTAAGAGCAAGGTGATAGCCTTCGTACCCATTTCCAAGATAGGATAGCTAATGGTAGTTAGTCTGGGATTCACCAAAGAGGACAGAAAAATATTGTCAAATCCAACCAGAGAATACTGATTAGGAATTTTTATATCTAATTCATTCGCCCGTTCAATAATACCAATTGCCATCAAATCATTGGAACAAAAAATTGCGGTAGGTTTGATAGCCAGTGACTCAAAATACTCCAATGCCTTCCTACCTGTTTCGACAATGAAATCTCCTTGATATACAAGCTCTTTAGTAAAAGGAATCCCTGCTTGCTTAAGAGCTTGAGCGTAGCCTTCGTATCGGGTATGACTGTTGGGAACCTCCTCGGGTCCCATAACAAATCCAATGCGTGTATGTCCAAGATCAAGCAGATGCTTAGTTGCCACCTCAGCACCTCTTGTATTGTCCAAATAGACTTGTACGATATCTTGAAACGGCACAGTCCTATCCACAACAACCAAAGGAATCTGTTTATTCAACTCACTCAACTCAAAATCGTCTATGCGTGGAGCAACTAGAATAATTGCTTCACACATCCTAGACTGATACACAGATATATACCTTCTCTCAATGGCCAAGTCACCTTCGGTATTGCCAATCAACATGGAATACCCTCGTTCATTACAGATTTTCTCACCAGCCTTAACCAATGAAGCAAAGAAGGGGTTTGCTATATCAGGAACAATAACACCGATTGTCCAAGTCTTATTGGTTACCAGATTTTGCGCATTCATATTTGGAATGTAGGAAAGCTTCTTCATTGCCGATTCCACTCGTATACGAGTTTCATTAGCCACCTGACCTTTATTATTCACCACTCTTGAAACGGTCATGGTAGAAACGCCTGCTTCTTTAGCTACATCACGAATTGTAATGCTCATATCTGCTCCATCTTTGGGACTTACTTCCCTAATATTGTATAGATTTGTTCAATAGTACCATTATACCGAGCTCCCACTCCAGTACAACAATAAGCTCCACATGCATTGGCAAATTTACCAATTTCCTGCAGACTCATATTTCCATCAAGCATTCCATATACAAACCCAGCATGGAAAGCATCTCCAGCACCAGTGGATTCCACCACTTCAACAGGATATCCTGCAATGTTATACGTATCCTTACCTTCGTAGATGTAGCAACCTTTGGAACCCGCAGTCACAGCAATAATTTGCCCAGGGCGTTTTTGTAGATCACCCAAATGATGAGCAATATCACGACTCCCAATAAGTTCAATAGCAGCCGCCTTGCAGGGAATGAACACATCTGTCAGCTCCATTGCCTGATATATAAGCTCAGAACCTCCATTGATTCTGACCAGTTCACTAGGGGTGATATCCATATCCAAGACGATTTTAGTCCCAGCCTCACGAGCAATCTTCATCGCCTCAATAACCGGAGGCAGCGGTAGAACACTCGCTTCGGTCATCAACACTTCTGCATTCTCAATCAAACCTGCATGCTTTGACCGCACCTCTTGAGCAGTGAGCTCCACCAATACATTGGGAAACATGATAATCGTCCTGTTGGCATGATCATCACAGGTAATCCAGGTAAACATTGAGTGCTTACCTGCAACTAACTCCACGTTGGATAAAGAAGCCCCTTGCCGTTTGAAATCTTCAATCAACAATCTACCTGTCTCATCATCACCTATCTTACCAAACCAGCTGGCATAGATTCCCAAGGCCGAAAGCTGCGAAATTACATTCCCAGCTACCCCCCCTGGCTTGACCTCATATCTTTTAGCCATGGTTTTCCCATCCTCAATAAGAAGATTTGGAATAAAACAAAAATGATCTACTGCGAGTGTGCCGATTGAAGCCACACGTGGATTATTCATACTATACATCCTTCTTTGTACTGCCACTGATGATGGCAATCATGATAATCAAACCAATAAATAGCTGTTGATAGTTTGCATCCACACCTAAGAGGTTCAATCCATTTCGGACGATACCCAAAAGGATGGCACCAAAGATTGTGCCAAGGATATTTCCCTTACCACCCTCCATGCTTGTTCCGCCCATGACAACGACGGCAATGGCATCCATCTCATAGTTTAATCCTGCAATAGGCTCAGCTGCGGCAATCATAGAAGTCAAAAACATTCCCCCGATAGCAGCAAGCAATCCACTGATACCGTAAAAGAGGAGTTTATAGGCTTTTACATTGATGCCTGAGATACGCACACATTTTTCATTGCCCCCTAAAGCAAAAGCAACTCTTCCAATAGTTGTTTTTTGTAAAAGAAAATACAAAATCAATGATATAATGATGGCTAGGACGAACTGTTTAGGCAAAGGACCAATAAATCCAGTAAATAGATTAATGTATCGTGCATTGAGATCCATCAAAGGTCTACCGCCGGAAAATACCAGAGCCATACCTCTGAAAATGCTCATTGTCCCAAGTGTAGCGATAAAGGGCGGAATACGAAGGTACGCAATCAAAAGGCCATTGAAGAGACCACAACCTACCCCGACAGCTAAACCTATGAGAATCCCAACCATCACAGAACCTGATGATGGAGCACTCCTAAAATAGTTTGCGGTAAAAATTCCACACAGGGCAAGAACGGACCCAACTGATAGGTCTATTCCTCCGCCAATAATCAAAAGGGTGATTCCTGCTGCAATGATAATATTCACCGTTATCTGGTTAAATATATTTATGAAATTGTTCATACTCAGAAATACAGGTGAAAGAATACTGAGTGCTATAAAAAATACCACGATACCGATAAGAGAACCCCGATAGGGACATTGCTTCAACCATTTACTCATTGCTCTCTCCAAACTGTATTCCCATCAGGGATTGATAGTCGAGTTCCCCACGCATATAAGGACCTTGCAACCCATTGAGATTCAAAACATACAAGGAGTCACACAGTCCAAGTACTTCACGAGGTTCCGAGGAGAATATGAGGATACCTTTCTTTTGCTTGCTCAAAGTATTAATGATCTTTGCCATCTCAGCTTTTGCAAGGACATCAATACCCTTTGTAGGTTCATCAAAAATTATCACTTCAGAATCACTTGCAAGCTGTCGAGCAACCACTACCTTTTGCTGATTACCTCCACTAAGACTATTTGCAGGCAAATCAAGATATTGAATTTTCATGTTCATCTGTTTCACATAACCCATTCCGATGGATTTCTCTTTTTTTGAATCAATCACACTTGCCACTGAAACCTTCGGCAAGCATTTAAGGGTCATGTTGAACAGGCTTTTCAGACCAAGGATCAGTCCTTCACTTCTTCTGTCTTCCGTCACAAACGCAAGACCACGTCTTGATGATTCAATAGGATTATGCCCCTTCAGCTCTTTACCATGGAACTTGACAGACCCCTTGATCAGAGGCCTCAGCCCATATAAGGCTTGAGCAAGTTCACTCTTACCCATACCGACAAGACCTGAAAACCCCACAACCTCCCCGGCATGAAGATCAAAAGATATATCATGAACCAGTTCCTCATTATCCTTCTTATAGGAAAGATCAGTACAGGAAAACAATACATCGCCAAATTCAGTTTTTTCGTGTGGATATTCCTCATCGAGGATAGAACCAATCATTGGCTTTATTAAGCTTTGTTTGGTTATTTCAGGGCCATTGTCAAACATATCAACCAATTTCCCATCCCTCAGAATGGCAAAATAGTCACAGAGTTCCAAGACCTCTTCCAAACGATGAGAAATGAAGACTATCGCTTTACCTTTCTTGCAGAGGTTTCTCACCACAGAAAACAACTTTTCAGTTTCATGCACCGTCAATGCTGAAGTAGGTTCATCCATGATGAATAACTTTCCACCTTGGATGATTCTCCGGCCGATAGCTACCATCTGTTGATTGGCTTTCGAGATAGTCCCAAGGATATCCGAAGGATCGACACCCTCACAACCTAACTCCGCAAGGACCTCACCAGTTTTCTTTTCCATGGCTTTTGCATCAACAAAACCTAAAGAATCTCGAATCTCATAGCCAAGGAACATGTTCTCAGCAACAGTCATACAATGTACCAAAAGCAACTCTTGGGGAATCATACCGATACCCAAATCTTGTGCTTCCTGAGGACTGGCAAGAGACACGTTCTTCCCTTCAACAAAAATCTCACCCTCGCTGCATGTCTGAATCCCACAAAGGATTCTCATCAGTGTCGATTTTCCTGCTCCATTCTCTCCCATCAAGCCGAGAATTTTTCCTTTTTTAATGGAAAAAGAAACTTGATCCAACGCTTGTATACCACCAAAACGTTTGGATAGATTGGTGAACTGTATAAATACATCACTCATCGGCTGCTCCTCAAAGAATCAACAATGACAGCTGCAATTGTGAGACTTCCAATAAATATTTGCTGATAGTGTTGATTAATGCCTACCATATTCAATCCACTCTTAATGCAAGAGAAAATCAAGACTCCGATGATCGTACCAAAGATGAAACACTTTCCGCCTTTCATGGAGTTTCCTCCAATGATAGGGGCTGCGATAGCCTCCATCCATTCAGTGGTAAGTCCGGCTAAAGGCTCAGCAGAGTCCATTTTTGCCATGTAGATAAACGAAGCAAGAACTGCAGTTGCTCCAGAAATTGCATACACACTTATCTTTATCTTACGCACTGCAATACCGCAGACAAAAGCAGCGTCTTCACAACCGCCGACAGCTCGCACTGATCTGCTGTATTTGGATTTTGCAAGAATTAGAATGGTGATCAGAGCAAGCCCCAAACTGCCAAAAATGCTGTTGCTCACCAAAGACTTGCCAATGATGAGATTCAGAAACCCTGAAGGAAGCCCAATAATTGGCTGTCCCTTAGAAAGCACCAGGGTCAAACCTCTTACTATATTGAGCATTGCCAAGGTAACGATAAATGGTTGGAGTCGGAATTGTGTGATGATAAATCCATTCACAAGACCGACAAAAACACCAAAGAGAACCGCGACAATAAGAGCAATCGGCCAAGGGAGCACTTTACAAATAAGCGCTGCTATGATGCCGGAACAAGCCAAGGTTGAGCCGATCGAAAGATCGATTCCCCCAGTTCCCAGCACAAATACCATACCAATAGCCATTACCAATGAAATTGATGAGTGGTCAAAAATATTCAAGAAATTATAGGGTGTAAGATAATAAGGAGAAAGAAGGGAAAACAGAACATTAATTACCAAAAGAGCTAGCAAAACTCCCCAGTACTGTCTCCAAGCTTGAAGTAAGAATTTTTTCATGTGCCCATCCTAAGGTTGGGCTTGGAGAACCTCCAAGCCCAATCATTATGCTTACAAGTCCTTCAGACCTACATACATTTCTCGATATTGAGCAACCTTACTTGTTACATTTTCAGCATCCCATATTTCCTGTGGCCCGAAGACTACAGTAGGTTTGCCGGCAAACTGATCTTCCAAGACAAGAATTGCAGCTTCGATTGAAGAGTAAGCAAGACCATACTGGAAGAATGCAGTGGTAGCACTCAACTCATTACGCATAATTGATTTGATTCCATCAGGAGTTGCATCAACACCAGTGACCAATACTTTTCCAGCAAGACCAGCATTCTTGACAGCCTGATAAGCACCAAGAGCGGTATCATCGTTACAAGCAACAATAGCCTTCAAATCAGGATGTGACTGCAAGACATCGGCAGTGATATCCATAGCTTTCTTTCGGTCCCATTCAGTATTGTAAATGCCAACACTTATCAAATTTGAATACTGAGCAAGCTCCTCTTCATAACCCATCTTTCTCTCTTCAGCACATCGACCACCAGGAAGACCCATCAAATGGATAACCTTTGCCTCAGCTCCTTGCAACTTATCTGCAATGAAACGAACTGACATGCGGGTATTTTCCTTAAAATCGACAGTGATGAATGCAGAAATGTCAATGTTATGCTTTTTTTGATTCTCTTCATCAATATGAGCATCAATCGAATTGATGATAGGAATCCCCATCTGAGTTGCCTTAGCCAAAGGCTTAAGCAGGTTTGTATCAGTAATTGGAGAAACACAAAGCAAATTAAACTGCTTAGCAAGCATATCAGACATGGTGTTGGCCTGTGCTTGCAAATCACTTTCTGTAGGAGCTGCAAAAACTTCTACTTGAACACCGTAATCGCGAGCGGCATCCTCGAATCCATTCTTAGCATCAAGCCAGAAATCATTGATCAACGTTTTTTCCATAACGCCAATTCTGTACACCTTGCTTGGTGCTGGAATAATGCCAAATTCAGGAATAAACCTGCTTTCTTGTCCCCCACGTGCAGACACCACTTGGCTTTCTGCTTTTTCTGCTGCTCCCGCTGCAAAGAGCGTCCCGGTGACGATCAAAACTAGCATCAAGACAACGATACTCTTTTTCATATGTACCTCCATAAAATGTTAGCGTTAACTGTTAGCGTTAACTGTTAGCGCTAACATAGCATGCTATAAAGCACCTGTCAACAAAAAATTTTACACATTTATTTCATGTGACAAAACTAATGCTCTCAGTAAAAGCTCAGTATTGCTTTGGGATTTTTAGAATGCAACTCCGCATTCGATGAGGATATTTGTATATTTAGTGAATTCACCAGTGCGAATAAAACCAATGATCCGGCTTTGATCCAAAAGCTGTTTTTGTGATCTGGACATCTCTTTCGAGAAGTTTCTTGTTCGCTGATGATAGATATCTGGAGACAGAACAGCCTCTTTCATATCTGTGTGATTCATCAAGGTAGTACCTGTTTGGGAAGGTATCAAACGCTTTACCAAATCAATCATCGCTGGATTACTATCCAAGGTTTCTTTCGTAAAATACAGCCAATCAATCGCCAGAGCCGAGAGTACGGCTTCTGCAACAGTAGAAAAATCTGGATACCCAGCAACAAGCCCCAAATCAATAACTTTGGTATACTTGGTATCAGGAAGAGGAAACCCCCTGTCGGTTATCATGATGTAATCACCGTGCCCAGCTGTACAAAGTAATGCCAAAATGTCTTTGTGCAACAAACCGTTCTTTTTCAAAACGTATTTCTCCTTTGTTCTGATACTACCGTAGGCTTTACCACCATGCAAGTAATAATCACACTATGAAGCTTTGCTTGTATACCCTACTCTTCAAGCATCATCTCTGTTTCCCGCTCTTTGCATTCATCAAGGATTGCCTTCGTAGCCGTTGTCCCAAAACGGGAACGCCCAACATTTCTAAATGCCGAAACTGCATCCAAAGTACAGATACCTCCTGAAGCCTTGACCTGCATCATCGACAACCTGCCCCAAATGTTTAGAGGTCAGATAAAACTGGCTTCATGATGCAAGTGCAAAGTTTGAGTTAATACTACTGCTCGCGCTTTTCTTTTTTCATTCTTTGTTGAAATACCTACAAAAGGGGCCTTTCCCAAGGGAAAAGCCCCAAAGCAGAGAGAAAATTACGTACAATCCATTTTCATGTGAGCAAGTGCCTATACTGAATACAGCAACTGCTCATAGGTAGGCATTGGCCAACAGTCAGCTTCAACAAGAAGCTCCGATTCATCACAAAGCGAACGGATAGAAGCCATGGAGGGAAGGACATGCTGGCCATAGAAGCGGGCGGCAGCTTTTGCCTCATCGAGCATCTGAGCCTCGAGCACCAGAGCTTTCAATGCTTCCACCTCAGAAAAGATAGAATCAGAGAGCAGTCCGAGCCTCTTGACCAGTTCGCTTTCGTAGCTATTACCAAGGGATGGGACCAATGTGTGCTTCTGTGATGCGGCACTAGCCAACGTGCCGCTGAACCTGCTCAGAGCTGGGAGTACCTGCCTCAAGACCATATCAGTGAGAGTCAGAGCCTCAATATGGACGGTCTTGACATAGCTCTCCATCATTATCTCATACCGGCTGGCCATTTCCGAACGTGAGAAAACACCGAACTTCTTGCATACTGCAATATTTTTCTCAGCAAGGAACAGGGGCAAACTTTCATAGGCCGAAGAAAGGTTCAGCAATCCTCGTTTGGTAGCTTCTGCTAGCCATTCCGGGCTGTAGTTGTTCCCGTTAAACACAATTCTCCTGTGCTTCTGATAGGTTTCCTTAACCAACGCGGCGAGGGCCAAAGAAAAGTCGGGAGCCTTTTCCAAGGTGTCTGCAAAATCGCAAAGCTTGTCTGCAACTATGGTATTGAGCACAATATTTGGACCTGAAACACTGAAAGAGGAGCCTAACATACGGAATTCAAACTTGTTGCCAGTAAAGGCAAACGGACTGGTCCGGTTTCGGTCCGTACTGTCCTTGGGGAAATGGGGGATGACAGGAACTCCCAGAAGCATCGATTCGCGCACCTTATTGACAGAGACTCCCCCATTGGCCAAGGCATCAAGAATTGCGGTCAGCTCATCTCCCAAGAAGACAGATACGATGGCAGGTGGGGCCTCATTTGCACCAAGACGATGGTCGTTGCCTGCACTGGCAACAGAGATACGCAACAGATCCTGGTAGTCATCCACAGCAGCAATGATGGCAACAAGGAAAAGCAGGAACTGTTCGTTGTCCTTCGGACTGTCGCCCGGTTCCAACAGGTTCAGACCCGTATCGGTGGAAAGCGACCAGTTGTTATGTTTTCCTGAACCGTTTATCCCTGCAAAAGGTTTCTCATGCAACAGGCATACCATATCATGCTTGTCTGCAATCTTCTTCATCATTTCCATGGTGAGCTGGTTATGGTCGGTGGCAACATTACAGCTGCCATAGATGATGGCAAGCTCATGTTGGGCCGGGGCAACCTCGTTATGTTCGGTCTTTGCAAGGATACCAAGCTTCCATAGTTCCCTATCCAACTCCTCCATAAAGGCCGAGACACGGCTCTTCAGGTTCCCAAAGTAATGGTCATCCATCTCCTGCCCTTTTGGAGGACGGGCGCCAAGAAGGGTGCGACCTGTATTGATAAGGTCGCGCCTCTTGAGGTATACGCTCTTGTCGACAAGGAAATACTCCTGTTCAGGACCGACTGTTGCAACCACGCGACAGACCTCAGTCTTACCAAAGAGATGGAGAATCCTTACAGCCTGTGCATTGACAGCCTCCATCGACCGCAAAAGGGGTGTCTTCTTGTCCAGGACCTCGCCGCTATAGGAACAGAAAGCTGTGGGAATACACAGGGTATGTTCCTTGATGAATGCATGGCTGCTTGGATCCCACGCTGTATACCCTCTGGCCTCAAAGGTAGCGCGTAGCCCTCCGGAAGGGAAGGAGGATGCATCGGGTTCGCCCATGATCAACTCCTTACCGGAAAATTCCAACAACGCCATGCCATCCTTGGCAGGGACGACGAAGCTCTCGTGCTTTTCAGCGGTAATGCCTGTCATCGGCTGGAACCAGTGGGTAAAATGTGTCGCTCCCTTGGAGAGGGCCCACTCTTTCATGCCTTGGGCAACCATATTGGCAATGGAGGCCTTGAGCTGACTGCCATCAGCAATACTCTTCTTGAGTTCCTGGTACGCTTCCTTTGGCAAGAATGAGCGCATCATCTTTTCGTTGAACACCAATGAACCGAAATAGTTTGCTACAGTTTCCATTATTCTCTCCTTCTCGGGTCTCTTGTTTTCTGAGTGTTTTGGCAGAAAATAGAGAAAGGCGCCGTAGATCCGTGACGGACCTACAGCGCCTTTGCTGATGGCATGTTTTACCCCAAAAGGAGCAAGCGTGTCAATAAACAGAGTACATAAATGAGTAAGGTGGAAGCAAAAAAGTTTGTATCACTAATGACAGGCCTTGCATTTTTCTGTATGATGGGAAAAAATATTTGGACAAAGGCGTCCACCAAAGAAGACTTGTTATGCAAGTTTCCCTTGGTGGACGCCTTTTTTCATACCCAGGAGTACCATTGATGGAGATACACCAAAAACGAATGCCCCTTGAGGGAGAAGAGCGATTTTCCAGTGGCTGTGCGATAAGTGGATTCTTCAACAAGAATGGGGACCGCTTCTCAGGAAGAGACGCCATCACCTCCATCAGCGTCATGCACGACCGCTCAAACGGCTTGGGAGGGGGATTTGCCGGCTACGGGATTTACCCCGAATACAAGGACTTCTATGCATTTCACATCTTCTATTATGGCAATGAAGCCAAGAGAAATTGTGAAGAGTACCTTGATGAGCACTTTGATTTGATCAACCTCTCCAAGATTCCAACGGAAAAACATCCCAACATCACAGACGAACCCTTGATCTGGCGCTATTTCGTCACTCCCCTTCCAACCAAACTGGCGAATAGCCAGCTCGACGAAAAAGAATATACGGCCCGCTGTGTCATCCATATCAATACAGATATCAAGGGTGCCTATGTTTTCTCCTCAGGGAAAAACATGGGAGTCTTCAAGGCCGTAGGGTATCCCGAGGATGTAGGTGAATTCTATCGCCTGGACGATTACAAGGGGTACTCCTGGACCGTTCACGGGCGGTATCCAACCAACACCCCAGGGTGGTGGGGTGGAGCCCACCCTTTCGCCCTGCTGGACTACTCGGTAGTGCACAACGGAGAGATATCCTCCTATGACGCAAACCGTCGCTTCATCGAGATGTACGGCTACAATTGCACACTCCAAACCGACACAGAGGTTATCACCTATATGATCGACTACCTCCACCGTCGCCAAGGGTTGACCCTTGAAGAGGTATCCCATGTCATTGCAGCCCCCTTCTGGTCGACCATCGGAAGGAAAAGCGAAGAAGAAATTGCAGAGTACACCTACCTAAGGAACACCTTCGCTAGCATGCTTATTACCGGACCGTTCTCCATCATCCTTGGCTTCAATGGTGGGTTGATGGCTCTCAATGACCGTCTGAAACTCCGGTCGCTGGTCGCAGCAGAAAAAGGCGACATGGTGTATCTGGCAAGTGAAGAAGCGGCTATCAGGATCATTGAGCCGAATCCAGACAGGGTTTGGCATCCAAGCGGCGGGAAACCGGTGATCGTCACATTGAACAAGTAAGAGGAAAAGCAGATGGGAATCAATTACCTATATCCGGACTTTGAAGTCCACCGAGACAAGGACAAGTGCATCACATGCAGGGTGTGTGAACGCCAGTGTGCCAATGAGGTGCATAGCTATGACAAGGAACTGAACAGGATGGTCGCTGACGACAGCAAATGCGTGAACTGTCACCGGTGCGTTTCCCTCTGTCCTACCCATGCGCTGAAGATTGTCAAGACCGATCACCTCTTTAAGGAGAATGCAAACTGGAAGGGAGAGGTAATCCAGGATATCTACCGTCAGGCTGAAAGTGGAGGCGTCTTGCTTGCCTCCATGGGTACGCCCAAAGACTATCCCGTCTATTGGGACAAGATGCTCATCAATGCCTCACAGGTGACCAATCCCTCCATCGATCCGTTACGCGAACCCATGGAGACAAGGACATTCCTCGGACAGAAAAGCAACAAGATCAAGCGCGACGATCAGGGCAAGCTCATAACCACGACAGCCCCTCAACTCTCCCTCAACATCCCTATCATGTTCAGTGCCATGTCGTATGGTTCGATCAGCTACAACGCCCACAAGAGCCTGGCTCTGGCGGCACAAGAGTTGGGAATCTTCTACAACACAGGAGAAGGAGGTCTGCATGAAGACTTCTACCAGTATGGGAAGAACACCATCGTACAAGTCGCCTCAGGCCGTTTTGGAGTCCATCCAGGGTATCTCAATGCGGGGGCGGCTATCGAGATCAAGATGGGACAGGGCGCAAAACCCGGTATCGGAGGACACCTTCCCGGATCGAAGATAGGGGAAGATATCTCCAAGACCCGTATGATTCCGGAACACGCTGACGCCATCAGTCCAGCCCCTCACCACGACATCTACTCCATTGAAGACCTCAGGCAGCTCGTCTATGCCCTCAAGGAAGCCACAGCCTATACGAAGCCGATCATAGTCAAGGTAGCGGCTGTCCATAACATCTCTGCCATAGCCTCGGGCATAGCCCGAAGCGGGGCGGACATCATTGCCATCGACGGTTTCCGTGGAGGCACAGGGGCAGCTCCAGCCAGAACCAGGGACAACGTAGGAATTCCCATTGAACTGGCCTTGGCCAGTGTCGATTCACGCCTTAGGCAAGAAGGGATCCGCAACAACGTTAGTTTGGTTGTCGGCGGTTCCATTCGAAGCAGTGCCGATGTCATCAAGGCCATCGCCCTTGGGGCCGATGCAATCTACGTGGCAACCAGCGCATTGCTTGCACTGGGCTGCCACCTCTGCAGAACCTGCCAGCTTGGAAAGTGCAACTGGGGCATTGCGACCCAGAAACCGGAGCTGGTCAAGCGGCTCAACCCTGAGGTTGGAAGCCAAAGGCTTGTCAACCTCATCACGGCCTGGGAGCATGAGATCAAGGAGATGATGGGAGGCATGGGAATCAATTCCATCGAGGCGTTGAGGGGAAATCGCCTGATGCTCAGGGGAATCGGACTGAATGAGACAGAATTACAGATTCTCGGCATCTCTCATGCCGGACAATAGGAGAAGCATATGAAGCGGGTTTACGTCAACGAACAATGGTGCCTCGGTTGCCATCTCTGCGAATATTACTGTGCCTATGCAAACTCCGGGCAAGAAAGCATGGTCAAGGCCCTAAAGGACAAGACCATAAGGGCCCGTATCAAGGTGGAGGAGAAGGATGGAATCAGTTTTGCCGTCAACTGCCGGCACTGCACTGAACCACTTTGTGTCAAGAGTTGCATTGCAGGGGCTCTCACCCAGAAGGACGGCCTGATCGTAATCGACCAGGACAAGTGTGTCGGGTGTTTCTCCTGCATCATGGCCTGCCCCTATGGAGCACTCATGCCCAATGAGGAGGGTGTCATGCAGAAGTGCGAACTGTGTACCACCAATTCACACATGCTGCCTGTATGTGTTTCCGGTTGCCCGAACAAGGCAATCGTATTTGAGGAGCGATAACATGAGATATGTAATTGTAGGAAACTCCATCGCTTCGGTTGGGTGCATCGAATCTATCAGAAAGGTCGACCAAGAGGGCCTCATCTGTGTCATAGGAGATGAAAACCACGCCTGTTATGCTCGGCCACTCATCTCGTATCTTCTGCAAAACAAGACAACTGTTGATAAAATGGTATATCGCGACAAGGCTTTCTATGAAAGCAATGCTGTGACCTTGTTGCTTGGAAAACGGGTGGAGTCCATCGATAAAGAGAACAAGCACCTAGCCCTTGATGACGGTAGTACTGTCGACTATGACAAATTGCTCATCGCTACAGGCTCATATCCCTTCATCCCCCCCATGAAGAATCTCGATTCGGTGAAGAAATGCTTCACTTTCATGACCCTTGATGACGCGAAGAATCTGGAGAAAGCCCTCTCAAAAGAGAGCCGGGTCCTTATCATAGGAGCCGGTCTTATCGGCCTCAAATGTGCAGAAGGCATCCGAGACCGGGTCAAGTCCATTACCGTCGTCGATCTTGCAAGTCGGATACTTCCGAGCATTCTCGATGAGGCAGGTTCAGCCCTTGTTGAAAAGAAGCTCACTTCTGAGGGCATCACCTTCATCCTAAACGACAGTGTCAGAGAATTCTTCAACAGTGACGCACTGCTTTCCAGTGGTGCTGTGGTTGGTTTTGACATTCTCGTACTTGCCGTTGGAGTCAAGCCCAATGTTTCTCTGGTCAAGGAAGCGGAAGGGGAAGTCAACAGGGCAATCCTCATCGATGAAAAGTGCCAGACCTCGATCACTGATGTGTATGCCGCCGGTGACTGCTGTGAATCGATCGACTATATCACCAAAGAGCGTAAGGTTCTTGCCATCCTTCCCAACGCCTATATGCAAGGAGAGGTTGCCGGAAGGAACATGGCTGGGGACGAGACTTTTTTTGACAAGGCCATGGCAATGAACGCCATTGGATTCTTTGGTCTCCATGTCATAACGGCAGGAATTTATGAGGGGCAGGAGAAACTCTTTACAACCGAGACAGGCTACAAACGGCTCTTTATACAGGATGGCACGTTGGTAGGGTACATCCTCATAGGCGATACCATAAATAGAGCGGGAATCTATACTTCTCTCATCCGAAACAAGACCGACCTTGCGACCTTGGACTTTGACCTCATCAGTGAAGAACCCCTTTTGATGGCCTTTGCAAAGAAAGAGCGGGCACACAAACTTGGAGATGCACAATGACAACCATAGACGTGGGACTGAGAGCCTTTGACGAACTGAACAAAGAAATTCGTGCGTGCACAGATACAGAGTTGGTACTCAACAATGTACAGGGGCAGCGCTACATCGGTTGCGCCTTGTCCAGACGATGCATTACCATCGAGGGAACACCGGGCAATGCCCTCGGTTCCTACCTGGATGGATGCACCATCATAGTCAACGGAAATGCCCAGGATGCAACTGGGGACACCATGAATGACGGAAGAATCATCATCCATGGCTCCTGTGGTGATGCCACAGGGTATTCGATGCGGGGTGGGAAGATCTTCATCCGTGACAGTGCAGGCTATCGTTCGGGTATCCATATGAAGGCATATGAGGAAAAACAACCGGTGATCATCATCGGGGACAGGGCTGGCAGTTTCCTAGGGGAATACCTGGCAGGGGGAACCATCATTGTGCTGGGACTCCACCAAGAAGGCAAAGCTCCTGTAGGATATTTCTGTGGAACCGGGATGCATGGTGGAAAGATTTACCTCCGTTGTGATACACTTCCTTCAGACCTGCCACAACAGGTTTCCGCCTCTGATGCAACGCCGGAGGATTTTGCTGAGATATCTGAGTCTCTTGAGGACTATTGTTCTACGTTTGCATTGGATAAGGAAGCCTTGCTCTCCGCTCATTTTTTCGTGTTGAGACCAAACTCTAGTACTCCGTACAAGATGCTGTATACAAATGTATAATCCAGGGAGAATCGTTATGACCAATACCCAGAAAGAAGTGCTGCAATTCATCAAGGAACAGGATGTGCGCTTTGTTCGTCTTGTCTTCTGCGACATATTCGGGCACATGAAAAACTTGTCCATTTCCGAGGATGAGCTGGACAGGGCTTTCGCAACCGGTATCTCCTTCGATGCCTCTGCAGTCAAGGGTTTCTTACAGGTTGACGAGAGTGACCTTCTGCTCTTCCCCGATCCCTCCACCTTGGCAATTCTTCCCTGGAGACCTGCCCAAGGGCGGGTGGTCCGCCTCTTTTGTTCTATCAGGCGTCCCGACGGCACGCCTTTCGAAGGTGATGGAAGGTCCTTGTTACAGGACAAGGTACGCGAGGCAGAGCTTTCAGGGTATAAGTTCGGTGTAGGACCGGAGTGTGAATTCTATCTGTTCAAGATGGCCGAAGATGGCAAGCCGACCTTCACCCCCCTCGACTATGGGACGTACTTGGATGTGGCTCCCTTGGACAAGGGGGAAAACGTAAGGCGGGATATCAGTCTGACCCTCCAACAGATGGGCTTCTATACCGAACGATCCCACCACGAGACAGGCCCCGGGCAGAATGAGATTGACTTCAAGTACAGCTCAGCCCTAGAGGCCGCTGACAACTTCATCACCTTCAAGTCTGTGGTGAAGACCATTGCAGACCGTAGTGGCCTGTTCGCCTCGTTCCTGCCCAAACCCCTTCAAAACGAGAGTGGTAGTGGCCTGCACATCAACCTCTCACTCACCTACGAAGGCTCTCCTGCCCAACACCTAGAAGAGGCAATGACCGAAGGTATCCTCAGAAGGATCCGCGAAATTACCCTATTTCTCAATCCTCTGGTCAACTCCTACGAACGCCTGGGAGCCTGTGAAGCCCCACGCCACGTAGGCTGGGGACGGGCAAACCGTTCCTTGCTTATCCGTATTCCTCAGACCAGCGGGGAGTACCGCCGTATTGAGGTCAGGTCCCCTGACCCCGCCTGCAACCCCTACCTTGCCATTACGCTGCTGATGAGTGCAGCTTTGGAAGGGGTTAAGGATAAGCTGAAAGCAAGTGAAGAGTATCTTGGCGATGCCTACCAGAAACTAGGGGGAGAGGTACTTCCTTCGAACCTTGGTGAGGCGATAGAGCTGGCAGAACAAAGTTCCTTTGTCAGGGAGGTCGTCCCCCAGCGGCTCCTGAAGTTCTTCCTGGAAGCAAAAAAGGCAGAATGGGCAAAATTCGAGGCGAGTAGCGACAAAGCTCTAGAGAGTCGCCTCTCGTCCTTCTTCACCACCTAAGAGAGAAAACACATGTCACAGGCCCTTGTAGTTTCGTCGAATGAGAAAGGTATGCTTAGTATCTCCTCGCTTCTTAGGGAGTACGAGCTTACTTTCGACATCTACAAGTGCACCAGCGGCAATGAGGCAAGACGCATCATCCTAGAGAACGAGCTCGATCTGGTTGTGGTCAATGCTCCGCTCTCTGATGAATCGGGTGAGGACCTTGCTGTCATGGTAACAGAGCAGAGCATGGCAGGCTCTATCTTACTGGTGAAGGGAGAGTATTTTGAGTCAACACAGATGCTCTTTGGTGAGCAAGGGGTTCTTGTAGTCTCCAAACCGATTATCAAGCAGGTCTTCTTCCAGAGCCTCGCCCTTGCCCGTTCAATGCGCAGGCGCCTAAGCACTCTGCGAAACGAAAATGATATGCTGCAGAAGAAGATAGAGGAGATCAAACTCATTGACAGGGCAAAACTGACTTTGATGCAGACCTTTGCGATGAGTGAACAGCAAGCCCATCGTCATATAGAACAAGAGGCAATGAATCTACGTATTAGCCGGTATGAAGTGGCTTGTACAATTATACAGACCTATAGGTAAGGAGTGGACCACAGAGATGGCAAAACATATATTCGTGACAGGTGGGGTTGTTTCGGGATTGGGGAAAGGGATTACAGCAGCCTCTTTAGGGCGCTTGCTCAAAGCAAGGGGATTGCAGGTAGCGGCACAGAAGCTTGACCCCTACATGAATGTCGATCCTGGAACGATGAGCCCCTATCAGCATGGGGAAGTCTTTGTGACTGAAGACGGGTCTGAGACTGACTTGGACTTGGGCCATTATGAGAGATTCATCGATGAGAACCTGAACAAGTTTTCAAACCTTACCAGCGGAAGGGTCTATTGGAATGTGCTCTCCAAGGAGAGACGGGGTGAATTTTTAGGCTCTACGGTGCAGATAATCCCCCATATAACCAATGAGATACGCGCTTCCCTCCATGCCTTGGCGGAAAAGACACAAGCCGATGTGGTCATTACCGAAATTGGGGGAACCACCGGCGACATTGAAAGCCAACCGTTTCTTGAGGCCATCAGGCAAATTGGCCATGAGGTTGGGCATGAGAATTGTCTCTATATCCATGTCACCTTGATACCGTTTCTCAAAAGCAGTGGGGAACATAAGAGCAAACCGACACAACACTCGGTAAAGGAACTTATGGCTTCCGGTATCTTCCCTGATATCATAGTCACCCGTTCCGACGAGCCCATCGAGCAGGAAATCAAGGACAAGATAGCGCTGTTCTGCAATGTGAAAAAGGACTGCGTCATAGAAAACAAGACCTTGGATGTACTGTATGAAGCACCTATGATGCTCAAATCTGAGAAATTCGATGATATCGTATGCAGAGAGCTTCACCTTCAGACAAAAGAATCTGACATGACCGAATGGGAGGATATGCTCACCAGGATTAAGAAGGCAGACAAGCAAGTCAGGATAGCCCTTGTGGGCAAGTACATCCAACTGCATGATGCCTACCTTTCTGTGATGGAAGCCCTCAAGCATGCAGGGTGGCAACAGGGGGCTCAGGTAACCATCGTATGGATAGATGCTGAGAAGGTTACCCGAGAGACCGTGGAAACCCTATTGGGTTCGGTAGAGGGAATCCTTGTACCTGGAGGCTTTGGCGACAGGGGCATAGAGGGAAAGATTCTTGCCGCCTCCTATGCACGCACACATAAGATTCCCTATCTGGGAATCTGCCTCGGAATGCAGATAGCTGTCATCGAGTTTGCCAGGAATGTTCTGGGCTATACGGATGCACATTCAAGTGAGTTTGAACAGAATACGTCGCACCCTGTCATTGCCCTGATGCCCGACCAGAGGGGAAACATTCCCAAAGGGGGAACCATGCGCCTGGGTTCCTATCCCTGCAAAATTACTAAGGATACCCATATGGATAGGGTGTATGGGGGAGAACAGGTGATAGAGGAACGACACCGCCACCGCTACGAGTTCAACAATGAGTTTCGTGCACCCTTTACGGAAAAGGGTATGACAATCGCGGGGACAAGTCCAAGCGGCCTGTTGGTGGAAGCTATCGAGCTGGCGGACCATCCTTTCTTCCTGGGTGTCCAGTATCATCCGGAATTCAAGAGCAGGCCCAACCGAGCCCATCCTGTCTTTAGGGGTTTCATTGAAGCGTCCCTAGGCCTAAATAGTTGACAGTCTTGCGTTGTAGTTGTAGCTTATCTAAGGAAATTGGGGCCATAGCTCATCTGGTAGAGCGACTGGTTCGCAATCAGTAGGTAGAGGGTTCGAGTCCCTTTGGCTCCAATGGTAGAGAGAGGGGGTTGTCTAGAAAGGCAACCTCCTTTTTTGTCTAAAGACCTCTATTCCGTTTACCATAAAATGTTCTCCTTCACAGACTGCAGGGCCTGTTCTGTCCTTTCGTCATACTCTTGGTTGTTGGTTTCATTGCGATGAAAGTGAAACACTATTGGTAAATTTGTAGTCTTGACTTGTAAAACCCTTTCCACAAAGGGAATTCACGTATTTTGCCAATTCAGCATTGATTTATTGTTTCATGCTACTTGTAATGTAACGTTTGTAATGAAACCTATCTGATCAACTGAAACTTGCTACCATAAAAAGCGAACCTTACAACACAGGGTTCAGACTTTCCCTTGGGGAAATCTGGAAGTTGTCTTTGACACATATTAGTTGACAAAAGTTGACAAATATACCTATACTACCAGTAGATGAAAAAACTCAACATCAAAGCAATACTAAACAAAATGGAAGAACTCGGGATACATCAGGCAGGCCTTGCAAAAGAGATGGGAGTATCTCGTGAAAGCATATCTCAATGGCTCAAGAATGTAAAAATGCCCCGCCCTGCGTATCTGCTGAAATTGGCTACCGTACTAGAGATGTCATTCTCTGAAATTGTGATAAAAGAAGACCCCATTGGAACATATGCATATCGAACCCATAGAAAAGCAAAATTGAACGAGCCTAGGACGGAGAAGGCTGAAGTGATGATGGATCTCCTAGATGCAATTTTTAAGGAGAAGGAACCTGCTTCCTTATTGGCTATTCCAAAGCTGGAAAGCCCCAGTTTGAACTATGATTATATCCAAAAAGCAGCTCGAACAATACGCAATTTGATGAACCTTAAAGAAACCCAAGCAGTTACCTTAAAACATAGTATTGCTTTGATGCACACGTTTCAAATCATCCTTATTCCTGTTCTTTGGACGGAAAAGGGAGACCAAGCATTAACTATTCATCTCAGAAAACCAAATCAATTCTGCTTATACCTAAACATTGAAACCAAGGTATGTGACCTCACTTTTTGGCTTATACATGAACTAGCACATATACTTACCCCAGATTTACCACAGAAAGAAGCTGAGCAGTTTGCTGACTCATTTGCAGGAGCTCTTCTATTCCCACAAGAAAATGCTAAAAAATTAGGCAAAGAGTTATCACTCGTCTCCAATACGGGGTCACAAATCATACGTATTCAGAAGGAGGCTACTACTAGGAGTGTGGCTCCAACTTATATCTTCAAAGAGATAAATTGCTATCTTGAAAGGAATGATAAGCCTTTGTTGGATATCAACATCTTTCCAGCTTCAACAAACTATCGCAAGTCAGTTCCTCTTCTCAGTGACCTTTTGTTTGAAGAAAAAACACCTTCTGCTATGCAATATATCGAAAAGAGTTCGGTTTTCTTTGGTTCTGCCTTTTGGGATACACTGACAAGGTGGCTCATTGCACAGGAAAAAACCTCCAGTACCGTTCAAGCAGTATTGAATATACCTTTGATCGATGCAAAGGAGGTTTACTCTTATCTCACCAAAAAAGAAATATCTGATTGATTCCAACACCTATTTTAGGTTAGGCGATAATCTCTGCCCCCTCTTTCCTAAAATTATTACACTGGGTAAAGAATCGTTTTGTGCTTGCATTCTTGGAGGGACCTTTCAAGAGTATCTATACCAACCCCGTTTACAATCGAAATTTGATTGGGTCTTTACTACCCGACATGTTGCTGATCGGAAACAGGGAAAGCTTCGCATTCAAAAGCATGAAGCCTCTTCAATCAAGGGGAAAAAAGAATTTGTGTATGAGGGAAGCAAAGATATGGGGCTGGGGTGTTCCCCTTTTGATGTAGAATGCCTTGTAACGGCAATGGAAAAAAAACTTGCGCTTGTAACAGATGATTTGGATCTGGTCAGACTTGCCAAAGAGTATGACTGCCCAGTATTATCATCCATACAACTGCTCGGGCTTCTATATGAAAGCTCCCAAATCTCCAAACAGGACATAGTTGATACAATAGATATATGGATCTGGCTAGAAGACGTACCTTCTCAGTGGCAGAAAGACTATGCATCAGTATTTGGAGAGAAATATCCCCCTACTATGAAGGGCGATAGTGATTAGCCACCATGTATCCTGACTTTATGACTTAGAACAGCCAATTCAATCGAAAACCTTAAGCCCAGAAGCCCAATTGCAGGTTTCTGGGTTTTCTTTACTAATAATATTGTCCACTTAGAGGCATACAAACATATTGCATATTTCCCCTTTCCGTGGTACTATTGTCCCAACAGGAGAACTGCCCATGTATGTCACCACCTCAGGCATAGAGAAATACAGAGTCGTCCAGTTCCGCGAGGACATCCGGATCCCCGGCACCGGCAAGAAAAAGACCAACATCATCAGGACCGTGGGCAAGTATTCCGACCTCCTTGCTGAAGACCCCGACTTCATGGTGAAACTGAAGGCAGAGGCAAAGAGGCTGACCAGGGAACAGAAGGAGTCGGAAAGGCCCCTGCTCATCGAGGCTGACATGAGGGAAATCGCAACTTCAGACGATGTGACCCCATCCTTCCAGTTCGGGCATGCGATCATCGCCAGGCTTTGGGACATCATGGGTCTGGATACCTTCCTGGAGAAGAACTGCACCAAGAAGAATGCCAGGAGCGTCAGGAATGCCATCTATCACCTGGTCGCCCACCGCTGCAGCGAGCCTGACAGCGTAAGGGCCACAGCAGCCGACCAGGGCAGGTATGCAGGGGTCACACCCGTAGGGCTGGATGTGCTGTCAGAGCAGAAGGAGGCGCTGGTGGAGCACCTGTGTTCCTTCTTCAAGCGAAGGACTACACGCAGGGAGGACATCGCCTGCTTCGACGTCACCACCGTGGCCTTCGAGAGCACCAAGTGGGGGGAGCTGAGGCTCTTCGGGTTCTCCAAGGCCCACAAGAACAACGAGGTGCAGGTGGTGATGGGCCTGCTCATAGACAACAACGGCATCCCCATCACCTATGAGCTGTTCCCGGGGAACACCATGGACCAGAACACGCTGAAGGACTCACTCGCAAAGCTGAAGGAGCTGTATGGCCTCAAGGACATAACGGTGGTGACCGACAGGGGCATGAATGCGAACGACAACCTGCTGTTCCTGCATGGGGGAGGCTACCATTTCGTCATCAGCTACACCCTCAAGCGCTCCAAGCAGGAGTTCAAGGACGCCGTGTTCGGCGACGACACCCCCTGGGCAGTGGAGCACTATGACAGCAAAACAGGCCAGCTAACCTATGCATCAAAGGTCCTGAAGCAGAAGGTCTCGGCCAAGGTGGAGCTCACCGCCGAGGAGGTGGTGGCCCTGAAGGTGCAGCGGAGGCTGGAGAAGAAGAGGGGAAGATGCCCCAAATACAGGCAGGAGACGATAGACGCCCATGTCCATGTCACCTATTCGCTGAAGCGTGCAAACAAGGATCTTGGGGATAGGGACAGGATGCTCGAAAGGCTGAGGAGCAAGCTGGAAAACCCCGGCAAGCTGAAGGCGGCAATGAAGAGGGGCGGCAACCAGTACCTGCAGATGGACCTGGACACCGACAATGCCATCCTTGACGAGAGGAAGATACGCGAAGCCGCAAAGTTCGATGGATACTATGCTGTTGTCACCGACCGCATGGAGCTAACGACCGAGGATGTCATGGTCATCTACCGTGGACAGTGGAAGATTGAGGAGAGCTTCAGGGTCCTCAAGACCGACCTGCAGGCAAGGCCGGTGTTTGTCTGGACCGACGAGCACATCAGGGGGCACATTGCCATGTGCTACATAGCCTTGTGCATCATGAGATACCTGCAATATATGATGAAGGAGAACGGTTGGGAGGTGGTCCTCTCGGCGGAGGAGATCAAGAAGGCTATTTCCCAGCCCCTGGCTTTGGTCCAGGGCCAGTTTCCGAAAAAGATCGTCACCCCCACAGCAGTCCCCCAGTCCTATCTGGACATCGTCTCCATGCTGAAGCTGCCTCCGTTGCTGACAAACATGAGCCTTACCAAGTTCAGGTCGGCGACCAAACTGGACCTCAAGGAAAACACATTCTAAGTGGACAAATAAAATCTTTCAAAATCATTAAAAAACTGCATTTGGGATTCCAATTTGCAGTTTTTCTTGATTTTTTTGGTCAACAAGTCATAAAGTCAGGAGGGCGATAGTGATTAGCCACCATGTATATTTTTCCAGCTTGTACCAGGCCAGACAGAGGGCAGCTTTCGCTGCCCCTTGTTGTTTTGTTGTTTTGTTGTTCTGTTTTTGAAAACTACCCCTACTTCGAGAATACCCCCTTAACAGTAAGGGTTGCATTGAGGGTATCGGCTGTATTATCAACCAGGGAGTCATAGTAACTCACATCGAAGACAGCAGAGGTGCTTATCGGGCCGAATCTCTTATCCAATGCTAATGACGTAGTGATCTTGTAGGCTTCCAAAGAGCTCTTGAACGCTTGGTCGAAGGATCCTGTGATGCTGATAGTATCAAAGAACGTATCCTTGATCGCAAACTTGGCATCATAGCCCATGGAGGTCAGGGAAGCAGCTTCCGTGCTCCAAGCATGGTCAAATCCAAGGGTGAGGGCATACCGTTGGTAATTGACTCCCCCAGAAACACCATAGGAGTACTCCCAGAACGTGGTATCAGAGGAGGTTCCATCAACCTTACTCTGTATGACGTAGGAATCCTTTGTCTTAGCACCGAAGTTCATCGTGAAGTCCCCTGCCTTGTACCTGCCACTACGCCACCTCAATTCTCCTGTATGCGTATTGGTCACATCATTGTCTGAGGAGGTCCGTATCGCTGTCGCTACAGCGGCGGTCGCCTTGGCTGCAAGGGCCTCTGCATCAGTGGTCTCCCATGCAAAGGTATAGTCAAACTTGAGTGTACCCAACACCTTATATTGAGGGGTATTCACCCCAGCCTGAGCGGTATGCAGGATGTTTGCTATGTCATTTACTGTAGGCTCACTCGTAGGGGCCAAGTCAGGCTTCACCAAGGCTATGATATCGTTGAACAGGATATCTGCGATCGTATCCTTCTTGTAAGAATACCCTCCACTGAACGTGAATTTGGCAAAGGACTTCTCTGCAAAGGCTCCATAGGTGAACTCATCAGTAGCCACCGAGGATCCGAGGCTCTTATAGGTTGCATCAGTCTTACGTATCCAAATATCCATTCCTACTGAAGGAATATTGACATCTGCACCATAACTGATACCCCAGAGATCCTTGTCAACCACACCTGCGATCAAGCCATTGGTCGGCAGGAAGTAGTCCAGTATAGGGAACACCCCCTGAATCTTATCAAGGTACCCCACATAGGTGCTTACATCCGGTCCTCCCTGATCCTTGAGGTCTGTAGCGAGTTGATTGACATCCAGAACAGAACTGGCATTATCGTTGTAGAGACTCAGGGAGAAGGTCGCATCAAGAGTAAAGAACCTGTTGTCAAAACCGGTACTGAGCCCCATGACCATATTCTGATCAGGGGTAACAGAGCCAAGACCATACAGGCTTCCAATGGGCGAAGCGGATCCTGTCTTCAGACTCTCATATCGTCCCTGCAAAGAGCTGATAAACGAGATGTTTGTCTGCAAGTACCAAGCTTCCCTTGCCTTGATGGCTGTCTTGAATCCAAAGAAGTTTTGCGGCCAGGCAACCTGATACAACCCAAGGTCAGTCAGACCTTTGCTTATCATCAACTCAAAGAAGGGAAGGTCGATGCCGATTGAAGAGCCTCTGAGCCCCAGGTCATTGATGGTCTCCTTTTGGAACGTAATCTTCTGGTCTCCAAACTGGTAGCTGAGGATAGGGCCGAACAAGCTGATCTTGACTAAGAAACTGTTGTCGTTCTCATACTTCCTGACAATATCGCCAGTATAGTCAAACTCATTGGCAAAATTGATAGGATTGTAAAGATTCAGGATGTTCTGCAGATCCGCCAGCAAGGTATTCGGATAGGCATCCAGTATTTCAAAGGCAGAAAGACTGTCCTTTAGGGATGCCTGTAGTTCAAGGGCAACAGGACCGGCCTTCAGGTAGGCATCACCACCCAGCTCGAAGGAAACATCCAAGGCATGGTCCAAATCAGAAAGCACAGATTCGATGTTAGTAGTATTGGCGCTCTTTCCCATCCCCAGCACATAGGCAAGTTCGAGGTTTGTCTGATAGTTGGCATCCGCTACAAAGGAGGGAGCCTTCTCTGCACTTATGGTGAAGGTATACTCTTCGGTGGTGGAGTTTCCGTAGCGGTCCTTCATCGAAATCTGCACGACACTCTCTTTCTTATCACTCGGGCCTACCAAGAGCGAGAGATACTGACCGAACACCCCTGACCGGAGGGCTTGTTGCCCATCCAAGGTGATGGTGAAATCAGAGAGCGCACTCTCATCCAGTATCTTAAATACAATGAGCTGCTCCTTCCCCTTGACCAGGGCAAAGGAAGCAGGGGAGAGCAACTCAAGCTTTGGAGGATTGGTATCCTTAATCAACCTCGCTTTTTGCTCTCCCATCTGAGGTGAGCGAAAGATCTTCCCATCCATATTCTGCATGACTGCGAAGTACACAAGCTCCTCATCAGTCAGATAGGTGTAGGGAACCTTTGCAATCCAAACTCCTTTCTCCTCAGCAAATTCACTGTAGAGGGGCTCACGCTTCCCCTCTTGGTAGAAAAAGAAGCGGGCCTCTTTCACAGTCCCTTCACTAGGAGAAGGGGTCAGTATCACACTAAGGTTCTGGTAAGCGGGAACCTCATTGGGAATATCCAATGCCAAGGAAAACAAGGAAACGCTTACCATGACTATCAGAACTATACAAGTTATCGCTTTATATTTCATGGTCTTCCTCCTCACATTCCAAATCCGGGCATTACGCCACCGAGCATTCCACCGCCACCGAAGAACAAACCCATCTGGCTTCCAAGGCCTGGATCAGGAGGACCACCTCCCATGCCGAATGAATCGAGATAGGCAGGAGGCATAACCGGGTCGATGGGCTCTCCCATGCCAAAATAGTCGGGAGGTGCTGGAGGCCCTCCAGGGCCTGGTGTTCCCATGGGCATCCGATCATCCGAAGGAGTCTGGTCAGAACCTGTATTTCCATCAGAAGATGCACTGCTGTCCTGTGGCAGGGCATGTACCTGGATAGCCTTCAGGGCAGTACCGACAGAACCATCCTTTCCAACCGCTTGGACAGTTAGGATATGCTCGCCTGCACTGATGTTGGGCAGGTTTTCAAAGGAAAGGCTATACCCTGTACCCAGAACACCATCAAGGTGGGATCGCCAGCTGAAGGACGCTGCCTCAAGAGCCTTGCCATCCCGGTCTACACCACTTGCCGTCAAGCTCACCTTTGCACCCTTCTGTACGATCAAGAGCTCTTCGGATCCCTCAATCAGGACAGAGATGCGGTCAAGGACCTTCAGCAGGATGGAGGAACTGGCTTCCAACTTGTCTCCTGCGTATGCCTCGACTGTGATCGAACGGTCTCCTGCTCGCAAGAGGGCCGCAGAGAGATCCAAGGTGAGGCCTGTAGCAATAGGATCGGGTGAGAGATCGCTGCTCCACTGGACCTTGTCTACCGTAGGAAGGTCGGAGAGGGTTGCCGTGATCTGGACAGGCTCACCACTGAGGTCAAACTGAGCTGGGGCACCCTCAATGAAGACACCCTTCCTGCTTGCATAGAGGTTCAGGCTTGTTGCAGAGCTTCTTTGCACTCCATTCTCCCGGGCATTGACCACAACCTCATAGACCCCTTCCTTCACAAACAGTTCAGGTTGGAGCACAGCAGAAGCTTTCTGTACAGCCTCCCCCATCTCCCACTTCACTGGTAGCACGTTCCCGTTGATGGACAGGGTAAGTACAGGATTGGCAAAGCCAGTCATAGCTACCTCTAAGGTGACACTCTGGCCAACCCGCTGAATAGCGTCAGCGACAGGGCTTATGACTTGGAGCGTTGCATCGGAGGTGAAGAGTATCGGGAAATCCCTCCTAAGGATTTCACTACTGCTGCCTTCTCCTCCAGTGGTGTCTGTAAGGACCATGGTCACCACAGCCTCTCCACGAAGCAGCTGTCCAACCTCAGCAAAGACAAGATAGGTCTCCTTACCTGCCTTCTCCAATACTCGGTTTCCTTGTCTGACCCTCCATGTTACCTGTGGGTCCCTTCCTCCAGTGAAGGATGCTCTCAGGGCAAGAGGGGCAGATTTTTCCGTAACGAGATAGGTGGGTAGGCCGTTGTTCACACTAGCCTCAAAAGAGCGAATAGGATCGTAGAACTGGATAGCAGCCGTTGCACGTGAACTGAGTCGCTGTGCGTCTGTCGCCTCTGCGGTGATGATGCGTTCCCCTGCACTTGAAGGGGTATAGATGACTGGGTTTCCTATACCAAGAGCCGTCCCGTCCTCTGTCTTCCAGCTGACTGTCCCCTTGAAGCTTTGGTCATCCTCCACCGTTGCAGATAAGATGAGGGGTTCTCCTGTGAGATACGCTCTTCCTTGTGCAATGCTGGTAATCGTGACCGTAGGCCGTGCATTGACTGTGAAGGAGACCTCTGCCTGTTCACTCTCTCCATCAGAGCGGTAGACTGCAGAGAGTGTGTAACTACCACTCATCTCCGGAGCCTTCAGGGCATTGATGTCCACAACAGTGTTGCCGTTAAGGAACCAGCTCACATTTGCGCTGCTTGTTTGTTCAGGCAACCCGATCAGAGTCGGCTTCAAGGCGGTTCCCGCATTGACCATACTTCCATGTGGCCAGTTGATATTGAGTTTCAAAGGCTCGTTCTTCACGTCGATGAGGACACTCTTTCTTGCCCTCTCACGGTTGTTTGCATCGACAAAAACTGAGGTGATATTTACCGCACCATTCGCTTTGCTGGTAAACCGTGCTTCACTACTTTGGTACGTTTCCTTCCCAACTGAAGCATTGTCCAAGTATTGCACAGTCCACATGTACGATCCTTGCTCTCCTCTTGGGAGGGAGGCTATCAGAGGAATCTCAAATCCCTTGAAGTAGGTCGTCCCTTCCTGCGGAGAGAGAATCTGTAGCTCAAGATTTGTTTCAGCAACACGGAAGGTTGAGCTTACCGTAGTGGTCTCGTCCATCGAGTCCGTAGTTGTAGCTACCAAGGTATGGGTTCCCACATCATTTGAGACAAGTTGTCGATTCCCTGTTGCAGGCAAGGTTATCCCATCAAGAGCATAGGTAATGGCTTGGTTGGTACTCTTGTCCTCAACATCAAAGGCTGTTGCAGTCCAACGCAAGGCCCCTCCTGTGTATTGCACGGAAGGAACAGCGAGATCTAACGAAGGCGGGGTGTTCCGCCTCAACGTTATGCTTACCAATCGTTGGAGACTTCTTCCAAAGGCTTTGGTAACCAAGGTCAGCTGAACAGAGCCAGTCAGTCCCTTAGGATTGAAGGCAGCCTCAGGCCCTACAGCAACAACCTGTTCGCCCAGCTTCCACAAGAAGGTTGCCCCGGGCTCTCCTGTTGCTGAGAGCGCGATTGCCTTACCTTCCGAGTAGGTGATAGTCTGCCCGTTCAAGGGGGCCCTGATCACAGCAGGCGCGATATCCCTGACTGTTATGGTACGTTCACTGGTGGCCCTTTCCATACCATTGTTTGTGTAACGGCTCTGGATTGTATATCTTCCAACGGTATCGGCCTGGAACAGATAGGAGAGGCCATTCACTGGGGTCTTTCGGTTGTTCACATACCAGGAAATGTACTGGGCAGCGTCGGAGAGGTTGACAGACGAGCCAACCACCTTGTCGACGCCTACCATACATGCCACTGGATTGCCCAACACCACTTCCAAGGACTGTGCAGGTTGTATCAGGTTCAACTGGAAATCACTTTGCACCTCAATCTGTACCTGGGAGGAAACTACATTGCCCAACTGATCGCGGGCACTTGCAGAGATGGTATGTCGTCCTGGATTCAGCTTACCCAAAGACCCGGTGGTAAAGTTGCTGTTCCGTACCACAACGTTGTCAATGCCCCAGGTGATGAGGGCCTCTTTCCCGTTGAGTACCTGCAGGCTTCCCAGCACATTGGCATCAGGGGAGAGTCTCTGTCCCTCCTTCGGAGAGGTGATGACAAGAGCGAGCGGCTTATAGACACGTATGGGGCGCTGTGCCTCTCTCGTATTTCCAAATACATCAGTAGACCGAACTGAGAGGGTGTGGTTCCCTGGAGGTAGGGATGGAATATCTATGCTGCGATTGGCAGGGCGTTTTTCCTCCTGATAGACTTTTCCATCGACCAGATAGGTCAGCGAAGCGATAAGATCGGTGAGTCCTTGCTCCACCAACGCTGCCTCTACGCGGATCGTTGTCCCTTCCAGTACCCCGTCGGGAGCGTTTACAGAGACCACGCCTTGTTGGTCGGCAATCTGAATGTCACGACCGGTTATACCACTGGTTGTTGTAGGAAGATAATCACCTAAGGTACCGTCAGCGAGCCTTACCGAGGAGGCATAGCCATCGAGGTCGATGCTGTGCATGCCTTGGGTGAAGGTGACTGCCTGTGCAGTATAGGGGTTCATATCCACTCGCCACTGGACCCTATCAATGTCCCTGCTTTCATAGCGCAGGGGGATGGGGATGTTGGGAGGATAGAGGTTGTTGAAGGCAATACCCTCGGCAAGCACTATACTGACATAGGGATCCACCACGCGGAGGTTGAAGGTCTTGTCCACGGTAATCGAGTTCCTGACACCCCGTACAGTAAGCACAAAGTTTTGTAAGGTGGCTGCTGGGGTGAAGTCGTAGGAGGGTCCCGTATGGACGACCGATCCATTCACCAGCCAGGTAATGATCTCATTTGCCGTCCTTGTTGCAATCAGATTATACCGAAGGCCTGCCACCAGGCGGTCGTTATTCTTAATGGGAGCCACGGTAAATTGAGGGGGCGTCCAATCCTCAACCCGGAATCTCACACTCTGGGGGGCAGTGTTCTGAAGACTTGCACTTCCGGTCACTGCATAGGAGCCAACCACAGACAAGGTATACTGACCAACACCTAAGGTGTTCCAATCGAACTGGTCGGTAATTGCTTGTCCATTGAGCGTCATTGTGTATGACGTGACATCCTGACCCACGATTACGGGCTTGGGCACCTGCCTCAGGGCAAAGCTCATTCCCTCTTGTGGATGGGTGACTGTTACCTTAGGGTCAAGGATCTTAACTGTCCACTGTTGGGAAGAGGAAAGGTTATAGGCATCACGAACCTCTGAGCGTACCGTGTACAGTCCGGCCGGCCAACTCTGGTGACTGATACTAGCAGCTAAGGTCTCTCTAATGGAGGTATCACCACTGTAGATATTCCATTTTGTTGTCTGCAAAGCATTATCACTCGCTGCTTGGATCCCGAAGATGACAGGGACTCCAGTTACCTGGTGTATGACTGCGGTGTTCGGAGAGAAGGACGCGATCATCGGAGCCTTGTCGCTATAGATGATGAGATTAGCCCTTGGTGAAACACCGCTGAAGGTGGAGACTCCGCCTCTTGCATTGACAGCTTCCATTCTCCATCCAGCCTGGATGGTGTGGGTGCCGCTCTTGGCGATCGTCCTATCCCAATTGGGGACTTCTGTTCCATCGACAAGCCAATACAGTTGGGCGTCGACAGCGGTTGCACTGACAGGAAGGACTGTAGAGGCTAGAATTGGAGTGGTGGAAGGTGGGGTGAAATAGACTGTGGGGTTGGCAAGCCTGACCCGTACCGTATTCATCCCCTTCACCCCGTCCTGGTTCACAGCATTGTGCGTGATAGTCAGGACTTTCTTGGTCGAAGAGGTAGCAGGGGTGTAGGTGGAGGAGGAAAGTCTCGATCCATCGACTTCCCACCAGCTCTCTCTGATCGAGGAAGAGCTTGTAACCTGAGCTTGTAGAGGGTACGATTCTCCGGTCTTCAAGACCATATCATCCTGAGGGAAAGAGATGGCAACCACTGGGGGTTGCAAATCCTTTACTGTAAAGGTAATCAAATTTGAACCCTTGGAGTACTCCTTTGGCTTGCCATCCTGGTCGACAACATCCCAGAAAGCGCGTGCCATAAAGGTGTGTGTACCAGTTCCCAGCTCAGAGAAGATGATACTCGTTGAGGTGACCTGCTTGTTGTTGATGTAGTAGAGAATGCGTTCGGCATTGGTCGCTGTTACTACTGGTGTCACGCTCCCCACAAGGGCAAAGATAGTGTTAGGTTGTGGAGTCGAGACCTGGATCTGCGGATCGAGGACCAGCACGCGCGTGGAAGCAGTACTCGCCTTCTGGTGAATATCAGTCACGGTAAGGGCGATGGTGTACTCGCCGGCTTTTGTCGGGGTGAAGGTTGCCTGGGTTGCATTTGATCCCAAGGAACCTGAGGCAGCACCACTAAAGGTCCAGTTGGTACTCTGTATGCGGTTGTCAGCCTGTGTCTCTGAACGTAGGTTCAGAGAGCTTCCCACTACCATTTCAACCACATTTGAAGGTTGTACTATGGCCACTGCAGGGGCTTCACCGACGACAACAATCTCCTGGGTTGCTGACTGCAGCTCTTTCTTGGTTCCCTTGAGGTCAGGGAGGCTGGTTCCCTTGGCATAGACACTGAAGGTTCCACTATCGCCAAAGGCATAGGATTGGGTGGTACCCGCTCCGATGGAACTGTTGTTCACAAACCACTCGACACTGTCGAGGTCACGGCTCTTCTGTGTATCTAGGGAGAATGTTACAGAGCCTCCTTTGGTTACCGTGCGTGAGGTTCCCCCCTGCATGGCGATAGCAGGATCGAGTACCGTAAGATAGAAATTCGATGAGTTCTTACTGAGATTGAAACTATCCACTACGGTCAGGTAGGAGAGCAAGCTGTTTGAGGCATAGCGCTTGGTAGGTGCATAGCTAATCGAGGAGCCGGCCTTTGTCTCAGTTCCAATTCTCCAGGTGGCACTCTTTTGCGATGCATCGTCAGAGAAGGTGGGGGTTCCACTAAAGGCATAGGTCTCACCGGTCAATAACACAGCATTGTTTGTTGGTTCTTCAACGTCAACACGAAGCTCTGTATGGGCTTTCGTTGTAAAGGACTTGGCCAATGCTGTAGCTGATTTGAAGAATGCTGTGCCATCCTTGTTGATAGGCATAACGTACCAGCTGTAGGTAGTGTTTGGTACCAGTGCAGCAGAGGGTGTATAGGAGTTGCCTGTGGTAAACCCTGCATACTGGCCATTCAGATAGAGGCGGTACTCTTTCGCCCAGAGGGCGTAATCGTCATTGAAGTTCCAGCTGAACTCCGGTTTATAGGGAGAGGAAAGATCAACATCAGTAGAGAAATTAGGAGAGGAGAATTTGACAGTGCGTGTCAGACTCGCAATGGAGTAGTCTGATGCATCATTGTATTCAATGGCAAAGGAGTACTCCTCCCCAGCTCTGAAGGGGACGGAGGAGAGGTCATAGGTGACTTCCCCATCGGCAAGGTCACCAGGATACCCTTTTAAGGTAGATCCAAACGAGGCTTGTACGTTACTGTGGTTCTTGGAAAAACTCTGAGTCACCCCGGGACCGTTAATACTGACTTTGGTCGAGGAGACCGTTGAAATACCTGCATCATCATAAAAAGGAGTTTCAGGGACGCGGAAGGTCAGTTCTTTATTCCCAACTCGAGGGGTTGCATCAACACTGAGGGAGCCGATGGTAAAGACCTTGAAGGTTACCTCTTGGCTCTTAAGAAAACGTCCTACTGAAGATTCATCCTACGATAAACACAAAAGTAGACCTATAAACCACACCGTTCTCAGTACCCAGTTTTCAAGTGCAAAGTTTCACT